>NZ_JBLWFS010000003.1:0-305913 GCF_048323755.1 Alkalihalobacterium sp. APHAB7 | reverse complement strand
GTTCGCCAGACCGGAGGTTTGCCTCGAGCTTCCTTCAGATTCCACGTCACCATGGACACCCTTGCTTTTGGCTATGTACTTACCGCTACAAGGTCGTACTCGGGACTTTCACCCGTTAGAGTTCGCCCATGCTGGGCGAACAAAAAGGAGGCAAGGGAAACCTTGCCCCTTCATTAGGTTAAACAACACCCAAAAGCGCTATTCGCGCTTTTGGGTGTTGTTTATAGAAAATCAGTAAACTTGATAATAAACATTGCGATAATCGCTAGCATAAGTAAAGTACTAAACATTTTTACTTTATTTACCGATTCCTCAAATAACTTCTTATTATCCGCTGCTTCCAGTGACTCTCGCACAAATTTTGCAGTTAACCCTAAATATGCCCCCATAATTACCCAAACGATTACAACAATGATTGTCCACAAGGAAAGGTCAAATCGAATCAAAACTCCTGTTACAAACATTACGATTAACGCACCATGAGCAATCATAATTATCTTTTTATAAACCTTTAATATCAAATGAATCCGTTCAGAACCTTCAGTTACAGTTACGTGGATGATGACAGGTAATGGTATTAAGATAAAAAAGATAATCGAAATAAATAAATGGAGTGCATACATTAAAATTTCAAATAACATGAATAACCACCTCAATGTACTATTTTATAGAAAATTAGTGAACGAGTAAAATATATTTTATGTTCGTCCCCGATTATGTTAATATTTAATGGTTAGATGAAAGTATTGAGGTGTTAATATGTCTACTTGGTTTATGTGGTTTATCGTTTTTTGGACGATTTTTTTAGTAACCGTCATGTTTATTGGTGGATATTTTATGTTTAGGAAATTTCTAAAGAAACTACCAAAAGAAGATGGCATGTCCATTTTAGATTGGCAGGATCATTATATTCAAGAAACCATTCATTTGTGGCCGGATGATATGAAACAACTTTTAGAAGAGCTTGTATCTCCAGTTCCAGAACTTTTTCGTGATGTCGCTAGACAAAAAATTGCCGGAAAAATTGGCGAGATAGCAGTTGAGGAAAAAGCCGATGTGATTACAGAAGAGCTGGTCGTACGTGGTTATATTATGGCCACACCTAAACGAGATCATAAATTTTTATTAAAGAAATTAAATGAGAAACAAATTGATGTCGCACCGTATCAAGCTTTATTTAAATAAGAGTCCTGTTGAAGAGTCCTAGACTTTGTCAATTACCTGATATCAACAGTATAATTTAAACATAGCGTAAATAATAAAAAGGATGGAATTTCGATTCCATCCTTTTTATTATGTTTCTGCGGGCACTAGTGTTTCTTTACTATTATTTTTTAGTTCTTGCTCTACTTTTCTAAATGATAAGTACATTGCAATTCGCCACGGAATGATCATTCCGTAAGCTAACAAGAAGAACATTCCACTAAGCTCTTCAACATTAATCGAATCTCCGATAATGATCTTAAATAATATACGAGCGACCAGCAGGCCAACAAGTATGAATACAAAAGCTTTCGAACGCTTCAAATATATTTCCTGGTCTTTTATTTCAAATTTCGATGTTTTTATTAATAATATGGAGAAAAGCATCCCCACCGAAAGAGCTTCAAGAACTTGCAGTGGTGCAGGTCGTGTTGGTTCATATAAAAACATTAAAAATCCTGTCGACATGAATAAAGGAGGTAAAACAATCTTCTTTATTGATGCAGGTTTTTTCGTTGCTTTTAAGCGAATAATGATTGCCAATGTCGCCATCATCGCTGCACCAATGGTTGTGAGTAAAACTGATGTGGTCATTTGCCAGCCTCCTTTCTGTAACGATAAATTTAATTATAGCATATCCAAATCTATATTACTTGATTTGAAATGGGACAAGCAAGGTTTTCGTAAAAATTATAGCGATTATTAAAACAATCGTTGTTTTTCCTTTTCCATTTAACCTTGTCCATTGCAGTGTAAAAAAAATAAACACAACAAGTAATACAGTTTGGTATACATTCACCGGATGAAAATAAACACCGTCAATCTTCCAGCCGAAATTAAGCGGATTACTTTGCCCTACTTCTTTAAGAACGATCGAATATATAATTAAACTGCTATAAGCAGCGATACTTATTCGATCAATGAGGTGAATGCCCCATCGTTGCTTCAGCCAACTGACGATAAAGAAAGCTGAGCTTACGATACTCGCACCAACAATTGCTCCTGGTCCTCCAGCATAATAAATTAGATTACTCAAATTAGATAATAATGAAGGTTCCAGAATAAATGGCCAAAATTTATAAACCACTAAAAAAATGACAATTGTGGTTGACACTTGATTTAATATATTTTCCCGATTGATTTCCCAATCCGTATTCTTTAGTGAGTAGCTTAAAATACCATAAAACGTAGCGGCACATATCATGTAGGCAATCATCGTCACTGACAGCTGAACGGGTCCAAGTTGTAATGTATTTAAAGGATCAAACATATTAATTACTTCCTTCCTCAAGAACTGAATGCATGACATTCATCAATTCTCTTTCAGTCATTCCACCGACCCGACGGTAAGTAATAATACCTTTATGATCAATGACAACAGTTGTTGGAAAAGCAGTGACCCGAAATTGTCGTGCAACTCCCCCATCGTAATCGACTAAATTATCGTAAGGTACTTCATAATGGGCAATAAATTCAATTGCAGCCTCATTACGGTCTTGATGGGCCATATTAATTCCGACAAAATCCACTTGATCTGAAAATTGCTCGTATACACTGATAAAATGCGGCATTTCTACTCGGCACGGCGGACACCAAGAAGCCCAAAAATTAAGCAATACAGGTTTCCCTTCAAACTCTTCTGAGTCGATCATACGCCCTTCGAAGTTTTCAAGTGAAAATGCAGGAGCTTTATAACCTACTTGCGGTAATACTAAATGGTTCTCATTTGTAGCTGACGATTCTTGATAGTTGCCAAACCATATGAAAAATCCAACAGTCATAACAACTAATACTAAAGACATATTTTTCAACGTTCCATTCCTTTCTTACTTTACTTGGCCGTTGTCAATTAAGACGTTCCAGTTTTCATTATTTTCTTGCTTCAGTAAAGATGAACGTTCCGTAGTAATTACGAGATTTCCCGTTTCATTTACGACGATATAATTGACGGCACCATGTTCAGTTGGGTGAGAAATAGTTTCACTTTTTTCTCCAGTCCATCGGTAAAGTTCTTCATTACTTCCGTTAAAATAATACACTTCATTATTACCAAGTACAGCAAGCCCCTTAATATTACCTGCAGCTGCTTCTGACCAATTAACTCCACTATCATCAGATCTAAATAACCCTTTAGCAGTAGCTGCAAATACAATCTTATCATCTTCAGGTGAAAAGGCCATGTCATGAACGGCGTGTTGATCTAGAGGTAACCCGTTCGTTTCTACACGCTCCCAATTAAAGCCCTGATCAGTACTTCTGAAAATAAATGACTCAAAATTATTCTTGAAATCCAATGCATGACCTAGAATATGGTTATTGTCTTGATAACTCGCCGTAAGCGCATGAAAATCATATTCTCCAAGTAAGCTCCTGAACTCCCAAGTCTGACCAGAATTTTCACTCCACATAAATCCTAGCGGGTCAGGAAGATCACTTCCATGTCCAGGATGCCCGCTCGACATGAGATACTGGGTATCCGCGACGCGGCTGAAGCCCATAAAGTCATCTCTCATTTCACCAAGAACATAAGCTTGAGTCGGCCCTTCATACTCCACTACACCATGATGCGTCGCAATTAAATAACTACCTGGTTTCAAAGGATTTAATTCGAGGCCGTGCGTATGACTTATCTCTGCTGTTTGTTCACGTACGATATCTGCCTCTTCCACCTCGACTTCTTCTGTAGCCTCAACTTCAACTTCCTCTACCGTATTTTCCGCTTCAGCATCAGGTGCAGCCTCAGGAAGCGTTTCATTTTGTCCGCACGCCGTTAAAAGTAATCCACCTGAAATGAAAACGGACACTAAGATCATTTTCTTATTATATTTTTTCATATTGTACACTCCGTTCCTTTTTGATTATTACCGCTTATAGGTCGATAATAGTGAGCAAGATATGTATATATTACTCTAGTAGTAATAGAACCACACTTTTGACTTCAAAAGGCGATATCGATAAATTATATCAATTTATAATGAAAAAACTATGAAGGGAGCACAATTATGAATTTGGCTCCCTTCTCTAAACTATTAAGCTACATCGAAGCCAGTGTCTTCGATTTCAGTTTTTAATTGCTCAACTGTTACTTGCTCTTCATTGAATTCAACCGTTACTTCTTTATTTTCTAAACTAACTTCTGCACTCACAACACCTGCAATTTTAGTTAATGCTCCTTCTACTGAAGCTTTGCAGTGTCCACATGTCATTCCATTTACTTTAATTGTTTCATTCATCATTTTCATATCTCCTCTTTCATTTAATTTATTATCAAAGCTTTACCCTTTTTAAACGTAAAGCATTGCTAACTACTGAAACTGAACTAAAAGCCATCGCAGCTCCTGCCACCCAAGGGGCTAATAAGCCTGCAGCAGCGATTGGTAAACCGATAGAATTGTAAATAAATGCCCAGAACAAATTTTGTTTAATGTTGCGCATCGTTAATTGACTCATTTTAATCGCTTGCGGAACAGCTAATAAATCTCCCCGCATTAACGTAATATCAGAAGCCTCAATCGCTACATCTGTCCCTGTTCCAATGGCCATTCCTATATCAGCAACAGCAAGTGCTGGCGCATCGTTAATACCGTCACCAATCATGACAACCTTCTGCCCTTGTTTCTTCAACTCTTCCACTTTTTTTGCTTTTTCATCTGGTAAAACTTCAGCAAAAACCATATCAATACCCACTTGTTTAGCAATCGCATTAGCCGTGCGTTCATTATCTCCTGTTAGCATAACAACTTTAAGGCCCATGCTTTTCAATTGGCGAACTGCTTCCTTAGATGTTTCTTTCACTTCATCTGCAACAGCTACAATCGCTGCGAGTTGACCGTCTTTTGCTGCTAGCATCGCTGTTTTACCTTCAAATTCCAGCTTTTTTAACATTTCTTCATGCTCATCTTGGATTACAATACCATAATCATTCATGAGTCTTCTAGTTCCAACTAAAACATCTGAATGATCGACTACACCTTTTATACCTCTGCCAGGTATAGCCTCAAATTGTTCAGGCTGAATTAATGAAAGGTCTTTAGCTTTAGCCCCTTTAACAATCGCTCGAGCTAATGGATGCTCAGAATTTTGCTCTAAACTTGCTATCCATTGCAAAACATCTTCTTTTTGAGAATGTTCATACACAAAAAGATCCGTTAATGCTGGTTCCCCTTTTGTAATTGTACCTGTCTTATCAAAAACGACTGTGCTAATTTTATGAGCTGTTTCTAATTGCTCTCCACCTTTAAATAAAATACCATATTCAGCCCCTTTTCCTGTACCTACCATAATGGATGTAGGTGTGGCCAAACCTAAAGCACATGGGCACGCAATAACTAATACAGCTGTAAAATTTATCAATGCGATCTCAAAACTTGCTCCTAAGAAGAAGTACCAAAGAATAAATGAAAAGACCGCTATTCCAAACGCAGTAGGAACAAAATAACCAGAAATAATATCTACCATTCGTTGGATCGGTGCTTTCGATGTTTGTGCTTCCTCAACTATTCTAACAATTTGAGCCAGTGTTGAGTCTTTCCCTACTTTAGTCGCTTTTAATTTAAAGCTGCCATGTGAATTGATCGTAGCACCAATCACATCGTCACCAACACTTTTATCAACAGGTATACTTTCTCCCGTAAGCATGGACTCATCTATGCTGGAATATCCTTCTACAATCGTACCATCTACAGGTATTTTCTCCCCAGGTTTAACAACAACGATGTCGTTTAGTTCAACTCTTTCAATTGGAACTTCAATTTCTGTTCCATTTCTAATGACAGTTGCTTTTTTTGCCTGGAGGCTAAGCATTTTCTTAATCGCCTCAGACGTTCTTCCTTTCGCTCTTGCTTCTAATAATTTACCGAGAAGAATGAGAGTAATTATAACCGCACTCGTTTCAAAAAATAAGTAGACTTCTCCTTGTAAAACGAGCCAGACAGAGTAAAAATAAGCAGCTGATGTCCCCATTGCAACCAGAACATCCATATTAGCACTCTTGTTTTTTAACGTTTTGTAAGCCCCTTTATAAAACTGCCATCCAGCATAAAATTGTACTGGCGTTGCTAATACCCATTGTAAGTATCCATTCATTAACCAATGAGGCAATAACATGCGCTCAGGGTAAAAATGATCAATCATTGTAATAAATAATGGTAATGAGAAAATCAAAGCAAATATAAATTTATTTCGTTGTTTTCTAATTTCTAATTCCTTTTCATCTACTTCTGGACGCTCATCTACTGGTAACTTTGCTTCAAATCCCAACCTATGGATCTTCTCTGTAATTGATTCAAGCTCTATCAACCCTTCATAAAAAGTGACTGTTCCTTTTTCTAACGGTAAATTTACTTGAACCTCTTTTACCCCTTCCATTTTTCCAACCACTTTTTCAATTCTTGACGAACAAGCAGCACATGTCATTCCTTTAATGTCTAATTCTACTTTCTTGGTTGAAACTGAAAAGCCTAATTTATCAATCTTTTCAACTACGTTTTTCGATGTATTTTTAGTAGGATCGATTTGGATAGAAGCTTTTTCTAAGGAGAGGTTAACAGACGCTTCAACACCCTCCATCTTATTCAAGACTTTTTCAATCCTCGTCGAACAAGCTGCGCATGTCATACCTTGTATCGGTATATTCATATCGCGTTTTTCCATCATGATCACCTGCCTTTTATTTTGTAAATTGATGGATGACTTTCATTAATTCATCTAAGGCTTGTTCTTCTTCACCCGATTTAATCGCATTGGCAACACAACCTTTCGTGTGCTGTTCTAACAATGTATATCCGACTTTTTTTAGAGCTGCATTTACAGCAGATAATTGAACAAGTACATCTACACAATAACGATCTTCATCAATCATCTTTTGTATACCTCTTACTTGCCCCTCAATTCTCTTTAAGCGGTTTTGAAGCTTTTCTTTTTCTTCTTTCCGTTTGGTCACTGAAAATGATGGTACTTCATTTATAACTTCTAAAGGTATTTCTTTTTTCATACGATCACCTCACTCCTCTACTATACCCCCGTACAGTATATTCGTCAATCGTCGAGTGAATTTATTTGAATTGATATTATTCTCATATAACATTTATTGATAATTGTGTAATTTTCTTTCAATCAGTTGAGTTTTTATCCAGTTTTTTGTATAATTTTTAATAGATGTAAATACGAAGGAGAACATCATGTGTAGAGATATTATACTAGCAACGATAGAAGAGCAACGAAATAAATTGATTACAGTAGGTCTAATGTATGGATTAAGTTCTCCAATTGCCGTACAGCAAAGTCAAGAACTTGATAGACTATTAAACTCTTACGACCAATTACAAAAATCAAATGAGAGAGAAACAGAATTAAAAAAGCCTTAACTCCTATTCTAATTCAAGAGTTAAGGCTTTTTTATTATGATATTCCAACCTCTTTTTCAACGCCTTGTTGTAACAAATACATCTTATGATAAAGTCCTGACTGCTTTAACAATTCTTCATGATTACCTTGCTCGACAATTTCCCCCTGATGGAGAACAATAATATGGTCCGCATCCTTTATAGTGGAAAGTCTGTGAGCAATTGCTATCGTTGTTCTTCCTTTTCGCATTTTTTCTAATGCAATTTGTATGGCTTCTTCAGTTTCAGTATCAACACTAGCCGTAGCTTCATCTAATATTAATATTTTTGGTTGAATGGCCATCGTTCTTGCAAATGATAGAAGTTGACGCTGCCCGCTTGATAATGTGGATCCACGTTCTGCTACTTCTGTGTCATAACCGTTTGGAAGATTTTCAATAAATGAATGAGCATGAACAAACTTTGCAGCTTCTTCTACATGTTCATCTGTAATATGCTCATGATACAGGCGGATGTTCGATTTGATATCTCCTGTATACATAAAAGGATCTTGCAAAACTAAACCTAATCGATTGCGCAACTCTGCTTCCGAGAAAGACTGAAGTGGCTGACCATCAATTAAAATTTCGCCTTCTTTCACCTCATAAAACCTCATCAAAATATTTATGATTGAACTTTTCCCACTACCGGTATGACCTACAAGCGCTAGAGTTTCACCTTCATTTACTTTAAATGAGATATTTTTTAAAACATCGGTTTTCCCATCATATGAAAAAGTAACGTTTTTAAATTCAATCTCACCTTTTGTAACCTTAGCTGAATGATCCCCTACTTGAGTTGGAGCAAGTTCATCGTGGTCGAGTAATTTAAATACCCTCCCCGCAGAAACGATCGCTTGTTGAAAGAGAGACAGGCGCATCATCATCTGATTAACAGGTTCAAAGAAGCGATCTAAATAATTGACAAAAGCATACAATACCCCAATCTCGATCGGGCTATTTAATGAAGTTATACCGAAAAAACTTAAAATTAAAATTAACGCTAAAATTGAAACAAAATCCACAGCCGGCCTTAGTAAAAGTCCATCTAATTTCATGCTTTTCATCCAGGCTTTTTGATGCTGATCATTAATGTCTTTAAACTCTTTTCTCATCCGGCGTTCTTGGCGAAATAACTGAATGATCGACATTCCTTGGATCGACTCATTTAACTTAGCATTTAAATGGCTCAGCTTTTCACTCATATCCGCATAAAAGCGAGAACTGAACTTTCGATACATTTGCATCAATAAAAACAAGATAGGTAATAAGAATAAACAGAAAAACGCCAATTGCGCATTGAGGTAAAACATCGCTACAAATATTCCAATTAAGAATATAAAGTTTTGTACAAAAGTTGCTAAAACCGTTACATATAGTTCCTTAATCGACTCAGAGTCATTCGTTATTCGTGATACTAACCCTCCAGCTGGAGTACGGTCGAAAAATGAGAGTCCTAGTTTCTGAACTTTTGAGAACACATCAATTCGCATTTGTTGAATAATCTTCAAAGCTACTTTTTGAAACGTAAACAATTGGACATAATTTAAGATCACAGCACTTAAATGAAGTACGATATACGTAGTTGCTAATATAACTAAAGCTCTAAATTCAAATACACGCGGTGTTAAATAATCATCAATAAAAATCTTAACAAGAATAGGACCTACAATATCGGCACCTGTCGCAAGGATTAACAGTACAAAAGCAAATGTCATCGTTTTTATATGTGGTTTTGTATAAGCTAGCAATCTTTTAAAAACAGCACGTTGCTCTTTTGCACTAAGAACACGATCTTTATGTTGCATGATTGTCCCCTCCTTGCTGCACCAAAGACTCGAGTTGTTGATGCTCATACATTTTTCGATACCAACCATTTTGCTCCATTAATATCGTGTGATTTCCTTGCTCAATAATTTTCCCTTCATCTAAAACAATAATTAAGTCCGCATGTTTAATCGCACTCAAGCGATGCGCGGTAATAATCGTTGTTTTATTCTTTCTCTCATAACGTAACGCGTGAAGGATTTGTTCTTCCGTTTTCGCATCAACTGCTGAAAGAGAGTCATCTAGTATTAATATTTCAGGGTCTAAAATAAGGGCTCTAGCAATCGATATTCTTTGCTTCTGACCGCCTGAAAGAGTAACCCCGCGTTCACCAACAATCGTTTCATAACCATCAGGAAAACGAACGATATCATCATGTATAGAAGCTAGTTTACTCACATCGATAATCTCTTGAATAGAAGCCGTTGGTTTAGCAAATGCAATATTATCAGCAATGGTCGCTGAGAATAAAAAGTGATCTTGTGGCACATATCCAATAGCTGTTCGTAAAGCATCAAAATCATAGTCTTTCACTGAACGATGATCTATGTGCACTTCGCCGTCAGTTACATCAAATTCACGCATTAGTAACTTAAGAAGTGTTGTTTTTCCACTTCCAGTCTTTCCTACGATACCAAGAGTTTGCCCTTTCTGAATCGAAAAATGAATATTTTCTAATGTATTCTTTTCACCTTCAGTATAATTAAACGAGTCAATATGATATGAAATATTTCCTTCTGGCATTTCACTGTGCTTCGCATCCGAGTCACTAATCTCAATCTTCTCACTTAATATCGACGATACTCGACCGTAAGAAGCTCTTCCTCGTTCGACTATATTAAATAACCAACCGAAAGCCAGCATTGGCCAAATAAGTAATCCTAAATAAATAGTGAAGCTCGTTAATTGACCAATCGTCATCTCATCAGCAATTACATATCTCGCACCAAAAACAACCGCAAGAAAATACGAGATTCCTACAATTAATGAAATCGTCGGGTCAAATAATGCATCTACCCTTGCAACGGCAACATTTTTTTCGACGACTTGATTTGACTTTTTCTTAAAAGACTCCACATCGGCGTCTTCATGACCAAATGCTTTCGTTACCCGGATTCCTGTCATACTTTCTTGAACTTTATCGTTAAGTTCTGAGAATGCTGCTTGAGCTCCTGCAAAGCGTTTATGCAGTAATGAACCGTAATAGCTCGTCGATAACGCCATAAAAGGCATAGGGATCAGACAAATTAAGGTCAGCTTCCAACTTATCGTAGCAGCCATTGTAATAATAACAAAGCCACCCATTGTTAATGAATCAACTAAAGTAAGGACACCGGCACCTGCCGTTTGTTCAACCGCTTTAATATCATTCGTTGAATGTGCCATTAAATCTCCCGTACGACGCTTCTGATAAAACCTGCGTGACATATTGGTAAAGTGCTCATACAGTTGATTACGTAACAATCTAGCAAGACGAATAGAGGCACCGAAAATCATAATTCTCCAAATATATCTAAAAATATAAGTGGCAACCCCAATTGCTAGTAAAATCAATGCCCACTGCAATATAATATCTTTTGTAAGAGTACCTCGTTCAATATGGTCAACGATAACCCCAACAATGTAAGGAGGTAATAGAGATAAGAAAGATACGACCATCAAAGTTAGGATCCCAAACCCATATCGGCGTTTTTCTTTCTTAAAATACCACCACAAATCAATAAAGACCTTCATTATTCCCCTCTTTTCTGTCTCTATATAGCTTTTTAATATAATAATAGTAAAAATCTTTCGAAAATCGAAACGACAAAATAATTTTAACAAAACGTTACGTATCTGGCTATAGGTCTATCCTTATATTTGGAAAAAGATTTATGCATATATTTTTCTGCCCTTGTATCAATTCCAATACGTTTAATGCTCCAGTAACAGCAAAAAACCACCTTCTTCTGCAAATTTTTCTAACAGAAAATAGTGGTTTTTTAGTAGATGAAAGATTAACCATAAATATGGACATGAATTAACCTTTCCATGTACTTTTAATAATTTATAATTTCCCTCTATAGCTGAAAAGCCTGTCCTAGCAAAAATTATTTGCCAGTTTGCTTTTGCATCGCCTTCATCATCTGGTTGATTTTCTTCTGTGACGGATTTTGTCCCATCTGCATCATCATGACGCGTAACATTTGTTCGTTAATTGGCGGGTTTTTCTTTAAATAGTTCATCATTGTTTTACGGGCAATAAAAAAGCCAATCGCAACTCCACCAATAAGGCACAATGTACCTACTAGGATATTAATCCACATAAAACGGCTTCCTCCTTCTTGTTGAAAAACATTTTCATCAAATTATTATAGAATGACTACTACAATCTTACTTATTATAACGTAACCAACCAGTGAATAAAAGGTCAAATGAAAAAATCTTTATACAAGCTTTACTTGTTTAATTGGGTTTAACCAACCGTACCGATAAGTTGAAACATCGAGTGCAAAAAATGACGGGCTTATTTTCCTCATCACTTCAAAAAACATGGTTTCCGCTTCAAACGATCCGTCACTAACCATATGTATATAATTTGGGAAGATAAACAACTGTGCTTTACTATATGGTTCAGTCAAATGAATACGATGGGCATGGTCAAAAAAGAAATAATCCGTACGATGTTTAAAGGATTGGAGTAATTTTTGTTGTAGTTCAATAACAGATATCGGACTTGAAATATATTCAATTTGTTTCTTAATAATATCTTTAGTATCATCTAACGCTCTTGTCTCATCTAAGAATAAGTGAAAAAGTTTAGACTCTTGTCCAAAATAATGTTGAGCCACTTCTTCGTTAATTAGGTAGATATCATATTTTCGCATCATATTCCCCCCACCATTTTTGACAAGTATAATATAGTCGGAGAAAAATTGTTGTCACTTTAATGGAGAACATACCTTCTAATTTTGTCGATTGTTTAGAAATACTTGTGCGGGAACAAAAAATTTCATGAAGACGAAAACTAACTTAAGTTAAAAGAGCTTGTTTCGTTTATGCATCTACTAAGGACCGAGTACGCAGAAAAGACTGACCTATGCAGTCAGTCCTTCTGTACAGTAATTGAATTATTATTTTTGAAGCATTGCTTTAACACGTGCAACGACATTCTCAACTGTAAATCCGTATTCTTCCATGATTTTCTCACCAGGAGCAGATGCACCGAAACGGTCAATGGCAATCACATCACCTTGATCACCTACATACTTACTCCAACCTAATGAAGAGCCCATTTCGATACCTAATCGAACCTTAACTTCACGCGGAATGACACTTTCTTTATACTCAGCAGACTGCTGCTCAAAACGATCCCAGCTTGGCATACTTACAACAGATGTATAGATGCCTTCTTTTTCTAACACTTTTTGAGCCTCTACCGCTAATGTCACCTCGGACCCACTTGCTAGTAATAGCGCACTAGCTTGTCCGATCGCTTTTGAAACGACATAAGCACCCTTTTTCACACCTTCATAAGAATGTTCTTGTGTTGTTTCAAGCGTAGTTAAATTTTGACGTGATAATACGAGAATTGTTGGCTGATCTTTACTTTCTAAAGCCAAGCGCCATGCTGAGACAGTCTCATGTCCATCCGCAGGACGAATAATTGAAATATCAGGCATAGCACGTAATGAAGCTAGTTGCTCCACAGGCTCATGTGTCGGTCCATCTTCACCAACCGCAATACTGTCATGTGTAAATACATAAATTACCGGCAACTTCATTAGTGCAGAAAGGCGAATGGCTGGTCTTAAGTAATCCGAGAAAACGAAGAACGTCGATCCGAATACTTTAACACCGCCGTGAAGAGCCATACCATTTACAGCTGCACCCATCGCAAACTCACGGACACCAAACCAAATGTTACGACCACTATAGTCTTCACGATTAAAATTTCCTGTGTTTTTCATCATTGTTTTATTCGATGAAGCTAAGTCTGCTGAACCACCAATTAATTGTGGAACTGTAGCTGCAAATGCATTAATAGCATCTCCTGAAGCCGAACGAGTAGCCACTCCTTTTCCTACTTCATAAACAGGTGCATTATCAGCCCACCCTTGTGGAAGTTCGCCTTTGACAGCCATTTCTAATTGTTCAGCAAGCTCAGGATACGCCTCTTTATATTTCGAGAACATCTCATTCCACTCAGCTTCTTGCTTCGCACCTGCTTCTTTTACATTCGCATAGTATTCAGCAACTTCTTCAGGAATATGGAACTCATTTTCAAACGTCCACTCATAGGTTTCCTTCGTTAATTTAACTTCATCTGAACCAAGCGGTGCACCATGTGATGCAGACTTCCCTGATTTATTTGGAGAGCCATAGCCAATCGTCGTTTTCACTTCTATTAATGTCGGACGATCATCAGCTTTTGCAGACTCAATTGCTTTTCCAATCTCGTCAAGGTCATTCCCATCTTCCACACGAATGACTTGCCAACCGTATGCCTCGTAACGTTGTGCTACATTTTCAGAAAAGGCCATGTTTAAATCGCCATCTAATGATATATCATTTGAATCATACATAATCACGAGACGACCTAGTTTAAGATGTCCTGCAAGTGAAGCTGCCTCCTGTGAAACACCTTCCATTAAGTCACCATCACCACAAATAGAATACGTATAGTGGTCAACGATTTGAAAATTATCCTTATTATATGTACTAGCTAAATGTCGTTCTGCCATTGCGAAACCTACAGCCATTGCAACACCTTGTCCTAAAGGACCTGTAGTTGCTTCAACACCTGGCGTATGACCAAACTCTGGGTGGCCTGGAGTCTTGCTCCCCCACTGTCTAAAGTTTTGTAATTCTTTGATCGATAAATCATAACCTGTTAAGTGTAAGAGGCTATAAAGTAACATCGAACCATGCCCTGCTGAAAGAACAAAGCGGTCACGGTTAAACCAGTCTGGATTACTAGGGTTATGCGCCATGTATTTTGTCCATAATGAAAATGCCATTGGAGCTGCTCCCATTGGCATACCCGGATGTCCTGAATTTGCTTTTTCAATACTATCGATCGATAATGTTCGGATCGTATTTACTGCTAATTTTTCAACGTGAGAAGTCATCCCTTTTGTCACCCTTTCTATTATATCTAATAGTATCTATACGCATTCATCATATACTTTCTTTCTTGTTTTAACAAGAAAACAAAGTAAATTTTATCTATCAAAGTTAGCTTTTACGATAATAAGCAATATCATCCAATTAATGTTTTATATCGCCATTTCTTTTTTGGGCGTCTTTTAACTTTTCAGTAGTGACGTCCTGTCCTTTTTCATCCACGACTTTAACCGAGTGAAGTTGGTTCTTAAACGATGCACGAAATGATTTTACATATTCGGCTCTCAATTCCTTTTGTTCTTTAACTTCATTTGCTGTTAATCCTGTAGTTTTAGCTCGGTTTGCTAATTCATTTATTCGTGCAATTTTTTCTTTTGATAGCATTTTTTATTCCTCCTAGAAGACTCATCCATTTCTTCTATTAATGTACACGAACAACTAATATCATTCAACTTTGGTGTCTTTTTCTAAATGCTCTAAATATCGGCGATTTACTGTTGCTTTTGAAGTTTCATACCCAATTCCATTTAAAAAACTACTAATCTCAGTAAAAGTAAGTCCTTTATCTCTTAACTTGATAATTTCATCGATCGGCAATTCTTTTCTCTTTCTCCCACCCAATTGGTGATTTGTTAAATTGTTTTGGGGACGATATCCATTATTTATCGCTTTCTTAATACCCCTTTTGATTTTCATGTTATGTAATTTTCTTTGGTATTCCTCTACAATTCCAATGATATCCATTAAAATCGTATCCATTTCAGTTGGTTCAAGTTCGTTTCCTAAATTAGAAAGAGTATAAATCTTTTTGTTCATTTTTCTAATTTGATAAAGAAGAGCTGTCTTTGTATTTCCTCTTCCTAACCTCGTATCATCTTGAATGAGCAATACGTCTACACCGTTTTTAAGTAATTCTAATACTTCAATGATCCCTTCTCTATCAGTTTCATAGCCACTTAATCGTTCCTTTACTACTTGAACCACTTCAAACTGAAGACGATTGGCTAGATCCATCAACTCCTCAACTTGTCTGTTCAAAGATGATGTTTGTTCATCGTTATTCGTACTTACCCGACAATAAATAACTGCCTTTACCATATATTCACCTACTGTTTGTTTCTACTGGAATAACTAATGTTTGTCCTGCAATTAAATTAGACTCTTGCATCTCATTCATTTGGATCACCCATTGTATAAACTCATCTATTGAAAATGGATGGTCATACCTAGTAGCAAACCCCCATAATGTATCTCCCTCTTTAACAACTACTTCAACCGGCTCTGCTAACCCTTGTTTTTCAGCACCAGCTACTGACATAAATGCAAAAAATACGATAGACAGTACAAATATGATTACTAGAGATATCTCTTGTCGACTTAAATTTACTAGTTTCATCAAAATCACCTCATAAGAATGTATGTTCTTGTCTATTATTGTAAATGAGAACACCTATTCGTGTCAACAGAAAATTAGAACTTATGTTTGCATCCTTTTTTTTGACATGATATACTTTATTTAAGATTAATTGGATAAATGAGGTGTCAGTGATGACAAAAGTGTCAAAAAGACAACAAGAAATCTTAGATTATATCAAAACTGAAGTTCGAAAAAAAGGTTATCCACCTTCAGTCCGAGAGATTGGCGAAGCTGTAGGACTAGCGTCAAGTTCTACTGTACACGGTCATCTGTCTCGCCTCGAAAAAAAAGGACTTATTCGCCGTGACCCTACAAAACCAAGAGCAATTGAAGTTATTGACCAAGATCAAGTTGAAGCTGAGCCGGGAATAGATACAAGAACCTCTTTTGTCCCTGTCATCGGAAAAGTTACAGCTGGACAACCTATTACAGCGATCGAAAACGTGGAAGAATATATTCCTTTACCTGAGCGATTAGTCTCAAACGATTCTGTCTATGTTCTTATCATTGATGGAGATAGTATGATAGAAGCAGGGATTTTTGATGGGGATATGGTTATCGTTCGTCAACAGCAAACAGCAAACAATGGTGACATTATAGTCGCTATGACTGAAGAAGATGAAGCGACAGTTAAGCGTTTCTTCCGTGAAAAAGACTATATACGTCTTCAACCTGAAAATTCTACGATGGAGCCGATTATTCTTAAAAACTGTACGATCCTTGGAAAAGTAATTGGTGTATTTCGAACCATCCATTAAAAAGTACCCCCATATGCTGGGGTATTTTTTTGTGCTCTATATATTTATATGTACATACTTGGTAAATTAATTCTACATTGGTGTCAATGATGACTTTCTTATAAAACCAAATAATAAATTTTTTCTTTATTTTTATTTTTTTGTTGGTAATTTTTCGGCAACTTTTCTACAAAGGTAAAAAACCCTTGAGGCATATAGCTCCAAGGGTTGAAAGTTTTAATATGATGATAGGTACTGTTCGCGCTCCCAAGGGTGAACTTGTGTGCGGAACATATCCCACTCGATTTCTTTAGCTTCAATAAAGTGCTCAACCGCATGCTCACCTAAAGCTTTGATTAACACTTCATCTTGAGCTAATTTATCCATTGCTTCTTTTAAAGTGGCTGGAAGATCTTTAATTCCTTCTTCCTCACGCTCTTCTTTACTCATGATGTAGATGTTACGGTCAGTTGCTTTTGGTGGAGTAAGCTTACGCTTGATTCCATCAAGTCCAGCAGCCAGCATAACAGCCATTGCTAAGTAAGGGTTCGCCGCCGGGTCTGGAGAACGAACTTCTACACGAGTACTTAAACCACGAGAGTTTGGAATACGGATTAATGGACTACGGTTGCGCATTGACCATGCAACATATACTGGTGCTTCGTAACCTGGAACTAAACGCTTATATGAGTTTACAAGCGGATTTGTAATAGCCGTAAATCCTTCAGCATGATCTAATATACCTGCTAGGAATTGCATAGCTGTTTCACTTAATTGAGAATCTGTCGACTCGTCGTAGAAAGCATTTCCTTCAGCAGTAAATAAAGACATGTTACAATGCATACCTGATCCGTTCACACCAAATAATGGTTTTGGCATAAACGTCGCATGTAACCCATGCTTACGAGCAATTGTTTTTACAACAAGCTTAAATGTTTGGATATCATCACACGCTTTAATTGCATCAGCATATTTGAAATCAATTTCGTGTTGTCCTGGAGCTACTTCATGGTGAGATGCTTCAATTTCAAAGCCCATTTCTTCTAACTCAAGTACGATATCGCGACGGCAATTCTCTCCTAAGTCTGTAGGAGCTAAATCGAAATATCCACCTTTATCATTTAATTCTAATGTTGGCTCACCTTTTTCATCATTTTTGAAAAGGAAGAACTCTGGTTCAGGTCCGATGTTAAATGATGTATAACCTAACTCTTCTGCTTCTTTTAATACACGTTTTAAAATACCACGAGGGTCTCCTGCAAATGGAGTTGGTGCCTCACCTGGCTTACCTGGTTGATAAACATCACAAATTAAACGTGCTACTTTACCTTTTTCTGAAGTCCAAGGGAAGATTACCCAAGTATCAAGATCAGGATATAAATACATATCAGACTCTTCAATACGAACAAACCCCTCGATTGATGATCCATCAAACATCATTTGGTTGCTTAACGCTTTTGGAAGTTGATTTACAGGAATTTCTACGTTTTTAATAATCCCCATTAAATCAGTAAATTGTAAACGAATAAAGCGTACATTTTCTTCTTTTGCTGCTTTTAGAATATCTTCTTTAGTATACTTAGCCATATTATGTATTCCCCTTTCAAGAATATATTAAAAGAATTGATCTTAGTGGAAGAAGCGAGATAACTGCCCTTGTATAATAGAAGCCTTCCCGTTTCGACCTGCCATTATCAGTTCATTCTTCAAATGTTTACGCAGTTCTTTATCAGAGATTTCAGCTGGTTCTCCTTGAGCTAATGTCGTCATTTCAGTCGCTTTTTCATTTAACTCAAGGATTCTCTTAATTCCCGAAATGTTAATACCCTGTTCGATTAATGTCTTAATTTCTAAGAGCTTATCCACATCATTGAATGAAAATAAACGTTGATTACCATTTGTTCTCACTGGATGAATTAGTTCATGTTCTTCATAATAACGAATCTGTCTTGCTGATAAGTCTGTTAACTGTTTTACAATACTTATTGGAAACAGTGGCATATTACGACGAATTTGATCGCTCATAACCCAACCTCCTTCTCTAGAACTTATTATTAGAATAATAGATGTTAGCTATCGTGTCAATAGATGTAAGGAAAGTTAACATCGATTTTTTTCAAATTATTACTCTATTCGATCTTTTTCTAACTTTAGCATCTTTTCACGATGAGCTTTAAATCAACGGAGATCAACAGTATAGTTAACACTGCTTTTTTTATATTCCAGAAAAAAAAGCACTCCTCTGAGTGCTTTACCTTTAAAGTATCAAATGTTTTTTTTCTATAAGATGATTTACTGCCTTTACAACTGCAATTTTTACATGCGAATAGGTTAATCCCCCTTGTACATAAGCAACATAAGGTGGACGCAAAGGACCATCTGCTGACAGCTCGATACTTGCTCCCTGGATAAAGGTCCCAGCTGCCATAATGACGTCATCCTCATAACCTGGCATTGGACTTGGGTGTGGAACAACATGAGAATTAATGGGTGATGCCTGTTGGATCGCCTGACAGAATGCAACCATTATATCACGGTCATCAAATTGTACAGATTGTATGAGGTCCGTTCTTTTTTGGTGCCACGCCGGCTGTGTATTCATTCCTAATTCTTCAAGAAATGCAGCTGTAAAGTGAGCACCCTTCAACGCCTGTGCCACGGTATGAGGCGCTAAAAAGAAACCTTGGTACATTTCAAGCAAGCTGTATAAAGAGGCTCCGCCTTCCGCCCCAATACCCGGTGCTGCTAATCGATAGGAAGCTAACTCTACTAACTCTTTTTTCCCTACTAAATAGCCGCCTGTTTTTACTATACCGCCACCTGGATTTTTGATGAGAGAACCAGCTATTAAGTCGGCTCCGACATGGCACGGTTCTTTCAATTCTACAAACTCACCGTAACAATTATCCACGAAAACAATAACATCACTTTTTATTTCTTTTACAAATCGTATCATTTCTTCAATTTGATCAATTGTGAAAGAAGGACGGTTATCATAACCTTTAGAACGTTGGATTCCAATCACTTTCGTTTTTTCTGTAATGGCTAGTTGTACAGCTGTAAAATCGACTGTTCCTTCAGCTGTTAATGGTATCGCAGTATATGACACTTGAAAGTCTCTTAAAGAACCGTTTCCGTTTCCTCGAATACCTACCACTTCTTCTAATGTATCATATGGTTTACCTGTAATATAAACTAATTCATCTCCAGGACGAAGGACACCAAATAATGCCGTTGCGATCGCATGCGTACCTGAAATAATTTGCGGGCGGACTAACCCAGCTTCAGCCCCAAATACATCAGCATAAATCGCCTCTAATGTATCTCTTCCTGAATCGTCATAACCATAACCAGTCGAAGGTGTAAAATGAAAATCTCCGACCTGAAATTTTTGAAAGGCTTGTAAAACTCGAAGCTGGTTTGTTTCTGTTACTCGTTCAATTTCACGAAATTGTTCTGTTAGTTTCTGCTCTGTTCGTTCCACTATTGGTTGTAATTGTTGTCCATATAAAAACTGTTCGTACATACTATTCTCCCTACTATTTAACGCTCTGTTTGGTTTAATTGATGGGCCAGTGAGTGATTTGGATGAACAAACCCCTCACAATCATACGTTTCTGTTTCTTCATCCCAACTTTGATTTAAAAGAATTGTTTCCGTTTTAATTCTAGCTAGCAATTTCCCTTGATCGGAATGAACCTTTGCTTTATAAAAGACCATTTCTTGTTTGAGCATTTCTTCAATCTTATCTTGTAGCTTTCTTAGGTGCTTTTCATCTTTTGCTGAGATTAACAGTTCTGATGAATGAACAAAAATATCATCTTTATCCAGAATTAGATCCGCTTTATTATAGACGGTTAACATGGGTATTTCATTTACATCAAGATCCTCTAATAACTTTAAAACTGTCTTCTCGTGTTCACTAAAATTCTCATGTGAGGCATCAATAATATGTAAAATCAGATCTGCCTCTTGAACTTCCTCTAACGTCGAACGGAAGGCAGCAATTAATGTCGTTGGAAGGTCTTGAATAAACCCTACCGTATCGGACAATAAAACGTTCATTCCACTTGGTAACTTTAATTTTCTCGTCGTCGGATCTAAAGTCGCAAACAATAAATTTTGTTCAAATGTGTCTGCCGCAGTTAAACGATTAAGAATCGTAGATTTCCCTGCATTCGTATAACCTACTAAGGCGATTTGTAACACTTGGTTTTCTTTTCGGCGCTCTCGATACTGTTTTCGATGTTGAACAATCGTTGATAATTGCTGTTTTATTTCGTCCATACGTCGGCGGATATGCCTTCGATCGGTTTCCAACTGGGTTTCCCCGGGACCACGCGTTCCTATTCCACCACCTAAACGAGATAAAGCTAAACCTCGTCCCATAAGACGGGGTAGAAGATAATTCAATTGGGCAAGCTCTACTTGGAGCTTACCCTCCCTTGATTGCGCTCGTTGCGCGAATATATCTAAGATGAGTTGCGTACGATCTATTACACGTACACTATCTCCAAAAACAGAAGATATATTTCGAATTTGACCAGCAGATAACTCATCATTAAAAATCACTATATCTGGTTCTTTCTCTTCTATTAGTAAGGAAAGCTCTTCTATTTTTCCACGCCCTAAATAGGTCGCCGAATCAATTGAAACTTTCTTTTGATCAATCGTAGCAACAACTTCACCATTAGCCGTTGCCGTTAATGATTTAAGCTCTTCCATAGAATATAAGAAGTGGTCGTCAGTTCTATCTTTCGTTTGACAACCTGCTAAAATAACGCGTTCTTTTGATTCATTTCTAACTTCTTGCACTATGAACTCACAACCTTTGATTATCTAATTCCGTCTTGAAGATATTACACATACGTCCACTAAATGTCAAGAAAACGGTTGAACTCTAGACTTCTCAAAGTCGAAGTCCTCTGCTTGAAGAGTAGATAGAGATTGCCTGTCGTACTTTTCCTCAACAAGAAGACGAACAGCTTGAGTACGAATTGCTTGCTCAATTAAGTTTCTCACAAACCGGCCATTACTAAACGTTTTTCCTTGTTCTCCTTTAATTTTTCGTAAATACTCTCGAATTTTTTGTTCGCCTTGCCTCGATAGCTGATACTCTCTTTCTGCTAGCATGATTTCGCTAATTTCCATTAATTCATTGGTTGTATAATCTTCAAAAGGAATCGTTATTGGGAAACGCGATGGCAATCCAGGATTTAGGGATAGGAAATAATCCATTTCTCTACCGTATCCTGCTAAAATTAAAATAAAGTCATGTTGCTGATCTTCCATTGCTTTAACCAACGTATCAATGGCCTCTTTTCCAAAATCTTTTTCTCCACCGCGAGCCAATGAATATGCTTCATCTATAAACAGGACCCCGCCTAGCGCTTTCTTTAGTACTTCTCTCGTCTTCTGCGCGGTATGTCCAATATATTCACCTACTAAATCAGCTCTCTCAACTTCAATCAGATGCCCCTTTGAAAGTACTTCCATTTCATGAAACAATTTGGCGAGCAGGCGAGCTACTGTCGTCTTTCCCGTTCCCGGATTTCCTTTAAAAATCATGTGCAAGGACTGTTTTGAACTTTTTAATCCATTTTCTTTCCGACAATTATTGATGTAAAGCCATGCATATACTTCTTTTAACAATCGTTTTACATCGTTTAATCCAACTAATGAAGACAGTTCTTTTTCCATACGCTCTAGTACTTCATGTTTTTGGGCCAATGTATTTCCAAAAGGTTGTTCTATTCGATATAAACTATCCTTATCTCGCTTATTTTCACGGTTCAGGACAACATTAATTTGTCCTTTCGAGCGGGTAACTGTTGTATTTTTCATTGTTTCACCCCTCTGTTTACAATCGGTTACAATACTATACGCAAATGCCTAATTTTTGTGACAAATGCCTATTAAGATTTTTTAACAAATGAAATTAGAAAAGAGGAAGACAAGAAAAAGAGGGTCACTCCGAAGTGCGCAATACCTTTACTAAGATATGCATCTTAGTATCCCAAGGTCTTAACACTCACGAGTAACCCTCACCAATTCCAATCGTTACGATTGTTGTTCTGGATCAATATTCACTTGAACATTACGCTGTGGAGCAAAAGTAGAAATTGCATGTTTATAAACAAGTTGCTGTTTTCCTTCACTCTCTAGGATAATTGTGAAATTATCAAACGCTTTAATTAATCCACGTAACTGGAAACCATTTAACAAGAAAACAGTAACTGCGATATTATCCTTGCGTAGTTGATTTAGGAATTGGTCTTGAATGTTAACGGATTGCTTCATTTATAAGTCCCCCTTCTATGTACTGTTATTTTATTTCGCTATGATTATAAAGCTTTCCTTCTATAAAATGTTTAATTTCTATAATCTTTTTATTAAAGTTTGCATTTGTCATGTCAAACCAGTGAACATCTGCTTTATTTCGAAACCATGTGTATTGTCTTTTCGCATAACGTCTTGAGTTTCGTTTAAGGATTTCGATCGCTTCTTCCTTACTCACTCTTCCTTCTATGTATTCATAAATTTCTTTATACCCAATCGCTTGTACAGATTGACATTCTCGAACCCCAAGATCATACAATCGTTTCGCCTCTTCAATTAGACCATATTCAATCATCAGATCGACACGATCGTTTATACGCTCATATAATACATCCCGGTCCATCGTTAAGCCAATAAAGACATAGTCATATGGCGACTCTTGCGTTTGAGATTGTTGATATTCAGATAATGTTTTCCCTGTAAGCTTCAACACTTCTAACGCTCGAATAACTCTTCTATAATTATTCGGGTGAATGGAAGTATAACTGACAGAATCCACATCCTTTAATTGCTGATGAAGTTGTTCAACACCATGCTCTTCTACAAACTTCTCCATTTCTTCTCGAAACTGCAAATCAGTAGATGTATCAGCAAAATTAAAATCCTGTATGACTGAGTTTATATATAAACCGGTTCCACCAACGATAAATGGTAATTTCCCTTGCGCATTTAACGATTTTATCAGTGGCTGAACGAGATCTTTAAATTCAGCAACAGAAAAAGGTTCTGTCGGCTCCTTGATGTCTAGCAAGTGATGGGGTATTCCATCCATTTCTTCTATCTTTACTTTTGCTGTACCAATATCCATCTCTTTATAAATTTGCATGGAGTCACCACTAATAATCTCCCCATTGAAACGTTTGGCTAACTCTATGCCCATCTTGGTTTTACCAACCGCTGTAGGGCCAACTATAACAACAAGTTTCTCCTTCATGACAACACCCTTTTGTATCCTTATCAACTTTTCATTTGGTTGTTTAACTCGTAGTAACCGAAATGAAATCTTGAAGTTCGTCTTTTTATCACGTCAAAATCAAATTTAGCAAACCGATCACTTTTCCAATGATCTTTAAAAACAATCCGCTGTCTCGCTACCCGCTTCGCCTCTTCAATCGTTTCAATAGTTATTGGATGATACCAGGCTAAAGACTTTAACGGCGTTAACCCTTGCGATGTTTCTAGATCAGCTTCAAACATTGGATCAAAATAAATGACATCGTAGCTATTATCTTCCAAACTACGGAGATGATCCAAGTGATTTCCATGAATAACTTTTATCGACCGCATCGCTTGATTAAATAAGTTATTACCAGAATCCCAAAACTTCAAACCTTCATTAACAATATAAGCGATCGGACGACTTTCTTCAATCCCTACTACTTTTCCCGACGAACCAACAACAGATTGAGCAATAATCGCGTCCGAACCAAGACCTAACGTACAATCTAATAAAGTCATCCCTTCTTTTAACTGGGAAACTTCTATAAATGGATCATACCCATCTTTTTGCAATCTTTTAAAACGGAACATTGCCGAGTTCGGGTGAAAAAAGAAAGGTTCGGTTGAATGAATGGAGTAATAGAAGAGCTTTTCCTTTCCAACAACTAAAATGTCATCTCCAAGCTCTTCTACCAAAGCCTCTATGGGTTTGTCTTCTCGGTTAATAAATGAAGCATTCATGTCTATACTTATTTTTTTAGCTTTTTCTACTAATTTTTCATTATGCTTTAAGGCTGTTGTTATATACACATTATCTCTCCACATCACTATAGTGCTTCCATATTATAGACCCTTTCACACCTGACTCGCAACTTATTAGTAGATAAGCCATCTATCATTATATCCACATTGAAAGAGTGATAATCATTCCATAATTACTTTTTACATTATCCTTTTAAACATTTTTTCCATTTCATATGTCGAATAATGAATAAGGATTGGACGCCCATGCGGACAAGTGAAGGGATCCATACACTTTCGTAAACTTTCTAATAGGGCAAACTGTTCATCTGTTCTTAAATGACGATTAGCTTTGATCGCTGCCTTACAAGACATTAGAATCGCAGCTTCTTCACGAAGTTTTTTTATGTCTATTTTTTTCTTGGACACGACTTGATCAATCATTTCTCGTAATGTTTCATCTTCAAGGCCTTTAGGTAGCCAAGTAGGATATGAACGGATGATATAGGTTTGATTACCGAATGGTTCTAAAAATAAGCCGACTTGTTTTAACTCTTCTGAGTAGTCCTTTAAGGTTATAAACTCACTTTGAGTGCATTCAAGTGTAATTGGCACAAGAAGGTCTTGAAGTTCTGAAGTAACTTGTCCAACTTTTTCTTTAAAATACTCATATTTAATTCTCTCTTGTGCCGCGTGTTGGTCAATAATATAGAGACCTTGTTCATTCTGGGCAAGTATATACGTTCCGTGCATTTGACCGATCGGGTAAAGGGTCGGTACACGATCATTTTGTGCAAACTCGTAGAATGATTGTTCCTTAACTGTATTTTCTACTGAAGTATCTTCTTCCACTTCAGCTTTCTCTACTTTTTCAGTAGAGATGCTTTTTTCTTCTTTAAAAACATCGTCAAGTTCAATTGGTTGTTCTTCATCGCTTTTAGTTGGTTTAGGTGCATTATATGTTGCAAATGTAGAATTAGTCGGTTGATATTCGACCGTCCTTACCTGTCGTTCTTCATGATTGAGTTGAAAAGCGATTTGTTCTGATTTCGGTTTTTCCTTTTTTTCCCGAACCACTTCAGGAATGAGCTGTGTTTTTTTAAAGACACTTTGAATTCCCTCTTTTATGAGCGTCGTTAGTTCCTCTTCTTTACTTAATCGAACTTCCAATTTAGAAGGATGAACATTTACGTCAATCAATAAAGGATCCATCTTTATATTTAGTACAACAATCGGATATCGACCAATCGGAAGAAGCGTATGATAACCTTCTTGGATCGCTCTCGCTAATGAATAATTTTTAATATACCTTCCATTTACAAAGGTAGACATGTATTGCCGGGATGCTCTAGTTATTTCAGGCTTCACAATAAAACCGGTAACTTGAAAGTCTATCGTTTCTAACTCGATTGGCAACATTTGTTTTGCAACAGCCGCACCATAGATCGAATGCAAGACCTGCAGTTGACTCCCATTCCCATTTGTCTGCAGCATCTGCTTTCCGTTATGGTAGAGTTCAAATGCAATCTCAGGATGTGCTAATGCAATACGGTTCACAATATCACTTATATTACCTAATTCCGTATGAACCGTCTTCAAATACTTTAACCTGGCCGGAGTGTTATAAAAAAGGTTCGTTATTGTAACTTCAGTTCCTTTTCTACTGTTAGCCGACTGTTTTGCAGTAATTTTTCCACCTTCTAATTGTATACATGTTCCTGCACCATCGCCGGTACTCGTATTCAATTCAAGATATGAAACTGAAGCAATACTTGGCAGGGCTTCACCACGGAATCCTAAAGTAATGATATGGAAAAGGTCTTTATCCGTTTTAATCTTACTTGTTGCATGACGATAAAAAGCCGTCTCAACATCATCAGGTAAAATACCATCACCATTATCTAGTATTCTAATTTTGGAGAGTCCGCCTTCTTCAACTTCAATAACGATTTGTGTGCTATTTGCATCAATTGCATTCTCGACTAACTCTTTAACGATTGAAGCGGGGCGTTCCACCACTTCCCCAGCTGCAATTTTATTTGATAACTGTTCATCTAACTTTACAATCTTCCCCATGGCTTCACGCACCTCCTTAGCTTTTTCTTAATTTTCGCTGAATGTCATTTAACATTTGTAACGCTTCAAACGGTGTCATATTTAGAATATCTAACATTTTAAGGTCTTTAATAATTCCTGTTTCTGCAGAACTGATTTGAGTTTTTTTTGGTTGATGTTCATTTTCACCAAATAAAGATAATTGAATAGGTTGTCCCTCTTTTACTTCACGTCCTTCGATTTCCACTTTTGGGTTAAAAGGAAGTACCGCTTGTTTGTCCACACCCTCTAATTGGTGTAAAATTTCATCCGCTCGAACGATAACATGTTCTGGAAGTTCTGCTAGTTGCGCAACATAAATCCCATAGCTTCTGTCAGCTTGTCCGTCAACAACTTTGTGTAAAAATACAACTTTACCATTCTCCTCTATAGCTGAAACATGAACGTTCTTGAGTCGTTCTAATTGTTGTTCTAACGCGGTAAGTTCATGATAGTGAGTAGAGAATAAAGTCTTGGCTCCAATTTGCTCATGAATATATTCAACAATTGCTTGGGCGAGTGCCATCCCATCATAGGTGGATGTTCCTCTACCGATCTCATCTAATAAAATTAAACTATTTTCCGTTGCATTTGTTAACGCATGTTTTGTCTCTAACATCTCTACCATAAATGTACTTTGTCCACTTGCCAAATCATCTGCCGCACCAATTCTCGTAAAGATCTGATCAAAAATTGGAAGAACTGCAGTTGTTGCAGGAACAAAACACCCGACTTGTGCCATAATAGACGTTAATGCTAACTGTCTCATATACGTACTTTTACCGGCCATATTTGGTCCCGTAATTAATAATATTTCACGTTCGCGATCCATGACAACATCATTTGAAACATATTGCCCGCGGTCGATCATTTTTTCAACAACCGGGTGCCGTCCATTTTCAATATGAATTTGCCGATCTTCTGTAAACTTTGGTCTCACAAAGTGTTGCTCATTACTGATTGTCGCAAAGCTCTGTAACACATCCAATGTACTTATGGTTTTAGCCAGCTCTTGAAGTTGGCGTATATAACTTTTTACTTGTTCACGGATCAGTTGAAATAAATCATATTCAAGCAACTCAATTTTTTCTTCTGCTTCTAGAATAAGCGTTTCTTTTTCTTTAAGTTCTGGCGTTATATAACGTTCAGCATTAGCTAACGTTTGCTTTCGTTCGTAACGTCCTTCTGGAAGGTTTGGGATATTGGACTTAGTTACCTCAATATAGTAGCCAAATACTTTGTTATAACCGATCTTAAGCGACTTGATCCCTGTTTCTTGCCGTTCTCTTTGTTCAAGTGCAGCAATCCACGTTTTCCCATTCAAACTTGCATCTCTATAAGTATCTAGTTCACTATTAAAACCAGTTTTAATCATCCCACCATCCTTAACAGATAATGGAGGATCATCAACAATACTCGTTTCTAATAAGTCTAATAATTCATCACAATGGTCGATCGTCGTAATTAATCGATCTGATAAAGGAACATGAAGCTGTTCTACGATCTGAACGATCTTCGGAACTTGTTGGAGGGATCTGCGTAGTTGAACAAGCTCTCGTGCATTCACATTACCGTAGGCTACTTTCCCCGCAAGGCGTTCTAGGTCATATACTTCAGTCAGAGCTTCTCGTAACTCTTCCCTGGTAAAGAATTGCTCCATAAACGTCTCAACAACCGTTAGACGCTCTTCAATTTCTCCTTGATTAATTAATGGACGTTCTAACCACTTTTTTAATAAGCGGGCACCCATAGCCGTTACAGTTGCATCAACAATCCATAGTAATGAGCCTTTTTTCTTTTTCTCTCGAATCGTTTCAATTAATTCTAAGTTTCGCTTTGAATGATAATCAATTTTCATATATTGATTAGCCGTATAATATTGAACTTGCTGTAAATGATCAAGCGAACGCCTTTGTGTTCGAACTAAATAATTACATAACCTTCCGATCGTTCCCACAAGATTGTCATGTTGAATCCCCTCACAAATCGATTGGAAGAACTCCGGTACACCCTCATCGGCTTCAAATGAAATAGTAATTGATAATCTTTGCTTTACCAACTTAAGATACGACTCGTTAAAGTTTGGTGAAACTATTACTTCTTTAGCCGCAATCGAAGCAAGCTCATAAACGACATCATCTATTCCACCTGTTAATACAGTGATAGAACTTTCACCAGTCGTTAAATCCGTACGAACAAAACCGAAACGCCCTTCATCTAAATCGGACACCGATGTTATAAAATTATTTTCTTTATCGGCAATGGTTTTACCATCCATTACTGTTCCAGGGGTGATTAACTTAACAACCTCTCGCTTAACGACCCCTTTCGCTTCTCTCGGATCCTCTACTTGCTCACAAAGAGCAACCTTATATCCCTTTTCTATTAATTGAGTAATGTATTGTTCAGCTGAGTGATAAGGGACTCCACACATTGGAATGCGATCCTCACCACCACCTCTTCCAGTTAACGTAATTTCTAATTCTTTTGCTGCGAGCTTCGCATCTTCAAAGAATAATTCATAAAAGTCTCCTAAACGAAAAAATAAAAAGGCATCTTTATATTGTGCCTTAATTCCTAAATATTGCTGTATCATAGGCGTATGCTGTGCCATTGTAATCCCCCAAAATTCTACATTTTACGCCTATTATTATATCATATTCAAGGATGAGGTGTCAGGCACCTTTAGTAGGTTAAAGGTGCCTGACACCTCAATATAAAAAAACTAGGAAGTAATTTCCTTCCTAGCTCATTTATCAACTATTCTTCTGTGTCCCCCATCATGAAGTTAGGGTCTAGGTCTTCGAACTCTTCATCCGTTACGTCTTCTTCAAACATGGAAGGATCTAGCTCAGCAATCGTTCCGTCAGGATGAACCGCGACATGAATTTTCGTTTCACCGATTACTTCAGTCAAGAATTCACGTTCTACTTGAACGACAACACTTGAGCCATTTGGTGAAATTGTTGCTTCAAGTGTGTTAGGCTGCTGAATTGCTTTTGCCATGACTTGAACGTCCTCAGATAAAATGTTGTCGTCCTTTACTTGTAATGGTACTACGTCTGTGTAAGTTACCGTTTCAGTAGCTACTTCTGTCTTCGTGTTGTTTTGGTGAGAATACCAACAGTTAATATCATAACTACCTTGTACTTCCACCGCATCACCTTTTTTAGCTGCTTCGTATCTATGGTTGATAATCCAGCAACCAAGGATACTCGTTGGCTTGTGGGAAGGGCTTACTGTATGACTAGCTTGAGTAAACTTTCTTCCCTTACCACAAACCGCCTTCGTAATAATTTCACGATAATTTAAGTTATCTGTTTGTGACATGAGTGAACCCTCCTCGATCAAATCGTTAGAAAAACTCGGCATGTCGCCGTAAGTACTTCGCTTCAACATCATGTCTAGGTGTCGAAGTTAAGTCATAGGAGAAAGCCTGACTTTGTAGCCCGATAAATTAGACCGGCGTCCATCTAATTCAAAATACGATGTCTTAGTCTTAGGTCAAACTAGCGTCGCCAATTCTTCACTTCCATCCTATGCAGGGCGAATAACCATTGTGCCAAAAAAATAAATTTCTTGTAAAAAGAGACGATAATTCCAATACATAATCTATAAAACGATATGAGGCAAACCTTGCAATTATGTTCCTTTTTCTAGATTTCATTAAATTATTTTTTGGGCAGTTTTTCATTGATTAATAATTAGTATTCACATGTACCAGAATACATGAAAGAATTATTTAACTTTCTTTTTAACTCTTTGAAGATAGTGTGACTGCTTTAAGGCCTAAAAAAAGAAACCTCTCTTAATCAGAGAAGGCTTCTATGTGTACTTAACTTTTGCATCCACCTGAACTAAATGGACTTTTCGTTGTTGTCCCTTTTAATAGATCCCCATCCATCGACTTAATAATTTCATCTGTCACAGTGTTAGAAATCGTTGATGAGACAAGTTGAAGAATATCATTAACTTCCATTTGACTACTTTTAAATTCTTGTACTAATGGAATTTGGTCTATCTCCTCTTGGTAAGCATCAATTTTAGCTTCTGCTTTTTTAAGAGCTTCTATTTTACCATAATGTTGTAGGTTAACAGCCTCTTTTTGCGTACGCTTAATTTTAGCCATCAATTCTTGAACTTTTACATTTTCGTTAATTTGCTTTTCTGCTTTCTTAAAGAAATCAACTTCTTCTGTTTCAGCAATCATTTTTGCTAGTTCTGTTGCTTTCTCAACAATCTCACGTTTTGTGTACACTTTTTCCATTATTCCTTCACCCCTGCTAATTCAACCATTTCTCCATCTAACGACCACGTTTTAGCATCTGTTACTTTAACATAGACAATGTTGCCGATAACTGACTTAGATGCTTTAAAGTTCACAAGACGATTTGTACGTGTGCGCCCTGATAAGATTTCCGGATTTTTTTTACTTTCGCCTTCAACCAAAACTTCGACAACTTTATCTTGATAGTCCAAGTTTTTCTTAGCCGACACTTCATTAATTAATACATTTAAGCGAGCTAGTCTTTCTTTTTTAACTTCCATGGGCACATTATCAACCATTTTAGCTGCAGGTGTCCCTTCACGTGGAGAGTAAATGTACGTAAAAGCACTGTCAAACTCAATCTCACGTACTAATGAAAGTGTATCTTCAAACTGCTCTTCGGTTTCATTAGGGAAACCAACAATTAAATCAGTCGTAAATGATGCATTTGGTATAGCTTCTTTTATTTTACCAGCTAATTTTAAATATTGCTCACGCGAATACTTACGTGCCATTAATTTTAGAATTTCAGAATTTCCATGCTGTACTGGTAAATGGATGTGCTCTACTAAGTTCCCGCCTTTAGCAAGAACTTCGATTAGATGATCATCAAAGTCTCTTGGGTGACTTGTCGTGAAACGAATTCTTGGAATGTTAATTTTACGAAGTTCGTCCATTAAATCTCCAAGACCATAATCAATTCCTTCAATATCCTTACCATATGCATTTACGTTCTGACCAAGTAGAGTCACTTCTTTATAGCCTAGGCGAGCTAAGTCACGTACTTCTGCAATAATATCTTCAGGAAGGCGGCTACGTTCCTTTCCGCGCGTATAAGGGACGATACAATACGTACAGAACTTATCACAACCATACATAATATTTACCCACGCTTGAGTATTCCCTTGACGCTTACGTGGCATATTTTCAACAATATCACCTTCTTTAGACCAAACTTCAACAACCATTTCTTTACCAAAGATTGCATCTTTTAATAAGTGTGGTAAGCGGTGAATATTGTGAGTTCCAAAAATTAAGTCAATGTGCTGATGCTTCTGCATAATACGGTTTACTACGCCTTCTTCTTGAGACATACAGCCACATACTGCTAAGATCAGTTCTGGTCTTTCCCTTTTTAGAGGCTTTAAATTTCCAATCTCACCAAACACTTTGTTTTCTGCATTTTCACGGATTGCACAAGTGTTAAGAATAATGATATCTGCTATGTTCGTATCTTCTGTTTCAGTGAATCCTAGCTCTACTAGCATCCCTGCCATGTTTTCTGTGTCATGGTAGTTCATTTGACAACCGTACGTGCGAATTAAGAAAGATTTCCCTTTACCGATTTCTTTCATATCTTCAGGAATGTTAAAGTCATAATGAACTTGAACATCTTCCTTACCGCGACGCTTACCTTTTGAATAGTCAGGTTGGTCGTTAATTAAAATATTACGACCACTAATTCTCATTACTTTTTTACCATCTTCTCGCTCTGTCACTTTCGCATTAGAGAAGTCAAAATATTTGCTATAGTCTTTAGTACTATTCCCACTAGAGGATTTTACGTCCTGTGTGGAAACCTCTTTGCTTTTGTTGTTAATGTTTTCATTCATGATTTATAAGCTCCTTTCTCGTATTTTAGAGAAATATAATGAGACGTACAAAATAATATTATATACGCTTCTATCATTCTACACAACATTCCATATGAATAACCATTGAAGAACTAATGAAACTTTTAATCTTATGATAGAATCTTAAAGTATCTACCTTCTTTCATCATATTTGAAAGCACTATGGTAAGATTGATACTTTACGGGAATAATAAAAAGATGCATCATAGTGATTCGACGCATCTTTTAAGATCCTATTTATTTAGCAACAAGTACTGGACAATGTGCATGTTGCACAACATTGTGACTTACACTTCCTAAAACAATTTCTTTGATAGTACTAAGCCCTCTGCTTCCAATAACAATTAGGTCAACATCTTTCTTTTTCGAATACTCAATGATCATTTCTGCAGGATTACCATTTAATACAACATAATCTTTAGGGTTTTTTAAGTCTTCCATTACTATTTTCGCATCGTCCAATGTTTTTTTAATCTTTTCCTTCTGGTTTTCTAAAAGCATTTCATAAACGCCAAACTCACTTCCTAAGTATTTTGGATTCAGTACATAAAGAACGTTAACTTCAATTCTGTCATCTTGTTTTGCTAATGCTTTTGCCATTTCTAATGCTTTTTTACCTAAAGTAGAACCATCATATGCAACAACTATTCGGGAATAAAAACTAAACATCTAACTCTCCCCCCAATACGTTTATTCTGTTACAATCCTAATTTTAACACTAAAGGAAGAAAATTCACCTAAAAGTTTTTACATTTTTCTGAAAATTATTTAATTCTTTTCACTCATATGATATATTAAAAAGACGCCCAATTCCATTGGACGTCTTTTCTTCTTCACAATTATATTACATGAATTCAGCCATTAACTGATTGAACTTCTCTTCATCAAGTTTTAAATCTTGTTTAGAAAGGCCGTTTTCGTCGTAACCAGCAACTAGTTCTTGGTACGATTTCTTTTCTTTATCTTGGTAGATAAGCCCTGTAACTAAACCTTTGTTTTCCATTAATGTTTGCATCGCTTGCATACGATTAGATGAATCGTAATCTTCAATTGCCGATAGGCTAGTTAGGTTATCTTTAAACCAGTCATACGTGTTTACTTTATTAAATGTAACACAAGGACTGAATACATTAATTAATGAGAAACCTTTATGGTTAATCCCTTGCTCAATTAAAGATGTCAGTTCTTTAAGGTCACTTGAGAAGCTTTGTGCAACAAATGTTGCTCCTGCAGTTAGAGCTGTTTCCATTACGTTTAAAGCAGACTCTATTGAACCACCTGGAGTACTCTTTGTTTTAAAGCCCATTTCACTACGAGGTGATGTTTGACCTTTTGTTAAACCGTAAATTTGGTTATCCATTACGATATACGTAATGTCGATGTTACGACGGATAGCATGAACTGTGTGACCCATTCCGATCGCAAATCCATCACCGTCACCACCTGAAGCGATAACTGTTAAATCACGATTTGCCATTTTTACACCTTGTGCAATTGGTAAAGCACGTCCATGAACACCATGGAAACCATATGAGTTAATGTAACCTGAGATACGACCAGAACATCCAATACCTGAAACAACAGCAAGATTATCTGGCTCTAATCCAGCATTCGCAGAGGCACGTTGAATAGCTGCTTGTACCGAGAAGTCACCACATCCTGGACACCAGTTAGGCTTTACTTTATTACGAAAGTCTTTAAATGTTGCCATTTAGACCAACTCCTTGCATTGTTTGTAGATGTCTGATGGCAGGAATGGGTTACCGTCATATTTAAGCATGCTTTCAACATTTGTTCCGCCAACATTCATTTTGATAATACTTGCTAATTGTGCAGTTGCATTATTCTCAACAACTACAACTTTCTTAGCACGATCCATTAATGGCTTTAACTGTTCTGTCGGGAATGGGTGCAGTAAACGAACATGTGCATGGTTCACTTTAATTCCGTCAGCTTCTAATCGTGGCATTGCTTCGTTAATTGTACCACGAGTCGAGTTAATACCAATGACTAATAGATCTGCTTCTTCGTGTGGGGCATTCGAATATATCGGTGTATCGAAACGGTCCGCTAGCGAGTTTAATTTACGTAATCGCTTGTCCATTTGTGCTACACGATTTTCAGGGCTCTCAGATGGTTTCCCTGTCTCATCATGCTCAACACCAGTTACGTGGTGAACCCCATTTTTCATTCCAGGAGCTACACGAGGTGACACTCCGTCTTCAGTTACTAGGAAGCGTTTGAAGTACTCTCCATCTAGACGCTCTGGTAACTCTTCATTTATATCAAACTTCCCTCGACGAATTTCAATTTTGTTGAAATCTAAAGGCTCAACTGTTTGCTTACCTAATGATAATGCAAGATCAGTTACAATAATTACAGGGCATTGATACTCTTCAGCAATATTAAATGCTTCAATTGTATCGTAGAATGCCTCTTCTACTGTACTTGGCGTAATAACAACTTTCGGGATATCACCGTGAGTGTTATATACCATTGCCATTAAGTCTGATTGCTCTTGCTTTGTTGGTAATCCAGTACTTGGACCACCACGTTGTGTGTCAACGAGTACTAGTGGTACTTCTGTAATACCTGAAAGACCAATTGCTTCAGCCATTAGTGATAAGCCAGGACCAGCTGAGGCAGTTAGCGTACGTACACCCGCATAGTTAGCACCAATAGCCATCGTAACAGCAGCAATCTCATCTTCTGTTTGAATAACTGTTCCACCGAATTCAGGAAGTTTTTTAATTAAGTACTCCATAATTTCTGATGCAGGAGTAATTGGGTATGCAGGCATGAAACGGCATCCACCAGCAACTGCACCCATCGCGATCGCATCGTTCCCAATCAAGAACATACGCTTTTTACCATCAGCTTTTTCTAATTGGAGAGATTCAATTTGACCACCAGCTTCTTTGTTGAAGAAGTCAGCACCAGCTTGAATAGCCTCCATGTTTTTTTCAACAACTGACATACCTTTTTTCTTGAAGATTTCTTCAACAACTTCACGGTATGACTCTACAGGTAAACCAAGGATAGCACTTGATGCACCAACTGCAACCATGTTCTTCATAAGTGAAGTTCCAAGATCGTTAGCAATTTCAGTAAATGGAACCGCATACAATGTCGCTTTGGATTCCTCTGCTAAAGTAGGTTTGAATTTTGCATCAGCAACAACTACTCCACCTTCACGAAGTTCATGGTAGTTAACATCGATTGTTTCTTGGTCAAATGCTACTAAAATATCTAGGTCATCTGAAATTGCATTAAGTTGCTTTGTGCTTACTCTGATTTTATTGTTCGTATGTCCACCTTTGATACGAGAAGAAAAGTGTCGATACCCGTACAAATAGTACCCTAAACGATTAAGTGCAATAGCAAAGATTTCTCCGGTACTTTCAATACCTTCCCCTTGCTGTCCTCCAACTTTCCAAGAAAGTTGATTGATCATTTTCTCCACCCCTTTGGCGTATTGAATGAGAATGACTGTTTCCACTATATGCATAGTAAATCCCTTTGTAAATTCACTAGGCTAACTGAGGGTAACTTACGTGCCATGCTCATGAATAATTATGTACTAAACGATTACAATAATAAATCTATCCATAAGAAAAAGCAAGACTTTAAAGGAAAATATTACGGAATAGTGAAAACGTATAAATTTTGTCAAAATGAATCGGAACATTTTTTGTTCACGATCTTGACATAATTCTAACAAATGTTGACTACCTACTTCAAAGGTTTTTATTATTTTTTTAAAATTTTTTTTTACAATCTTAATAAATCTACACAAATAAGGCTAACTTTAGCGTCTCGTTTCTCTTCTTCAAAGAGAGAAACTTCGCAAGTTAGCCCTTTTTGGATTGAGCCGTTATCTTGGCTCGATAATTAATTTTATCGCTGTTCTTTCTTCACCATCAATCTCAATATCTGTAAAAGCAGGAATGCAAACGAGATCAATACCACTTGGTGCAACAAACCCCCGAGCGATGGCAACTGCTTTAATTGATTGGTTTAGAGCTCCAGCGCCAATTGCTTGTATTTCTGCTGCGCCTCGTTCTCTTATGACACCTGCGAGTGCTCCTGCTACTGAGTTAGGTGTAGATTTTGCTGAAACTTTTAATATCTCCATTTCTTGTACCTCCCTTAATGATGAAAATTGCCGCTTATTAAATATATTCCCGAAATATTCTAATATTCCTGCTATTAAGGAGGTGTTTTCAAAATATTCTCTCAGTTATTATTCGAAGAATGGAGAATCCTGGTTAATTAGTACACGTTCGATCGATTTTGCTCGACCACTTTTTTCATCGACAATAATTACGACAGCATTTAATTGTTCTCTACCATCAGCAACTTCAAATCTCACAGGTAAATTAGTCAAGAATTTGTTTAAGACGGCTGATCGGTCCATCCCTAATATACCGTCATATGGACCAGTCATACCAACATCTGTTATGTAAGCAGTACCCTTTGGTAATACACGTTGGTCCGCCGTTTGTACATGCGTGTGCGTTCCGACAACAGCTGTTACTCTACCATCTAAGTACCAACCCATTGCTTGTTTCTCACTCGTTGCTTCTGCATGAAAATCAACAAATATATACGGCGTTCTATCTTTTACTAGCTCTAAAATCTCGTCTACTTTACGGAAAGGGCAGTCGTTTGGCGGAAGAAATGTTCTTCCCATTAAGTTAATTACTACGACTTCAATGCTATTAATCTTAACGATTGTATATCCTTGACCTGGTGTTCCTTCTGGATAATTGGCAGGACGTACTAACGTTTTTGCGTCATCAATAAATTCAAAAATTTCCCGATTATCCCATGAGTGGTTACCTAATGTCACTGCTTGAGCACCAGCATCCAGAAAACCTTTATATATTTTCTGGGTAATACCTTTTCCACCTGCTGCATTTTCACCGTTTACAATCGATATTTGGGGCCGGTATTTTTTTTTCAATTTTGGTAAGTACTCTTTGACCATTTCTCTACCTGGAGAACCTACTACATCTCCAACAAATAATATTTTCATTTTGTGCCTCTTTTCTACAAACTTACTTACAATGTATATGTACAATGATATATATAAATAGTTACCTATTACAAGTTATTTGGTTATTTCTTTGAAAAAAAATAAAGTGGTTTTCACCACTTTATTTTGCATACTCAACTGCCCTAGTTTCACGTATTACGGTAACACGAATATGACCTGGGTAATCGAGATCTTCTTCAATTTTTTTCGTAATATCACGAGCCAACTTATAGGCTTGTGCATCATCAACAATATCAGGTTTTACCATAATTCTAACTTCTCGTCCAGCTTGAATTGCATAAGTCTTTTCAACACCTTCAAAAGACTCGGATATCTCTTCAAGTTTCTCTAATCGACGTATATACGTTTCTAGAGTTTCTCGTCTAGCACCAGGTCGTGCTGCACTTAACGCATCAGCAGCAGCTACGAGTGTCGCTATAATTGAAGTTGGTTCGGTATCACCATGGTGTGATGCAATACTATTAATTACAACTGGATGTTCCTTGTATTTCGTAGCAAGCTCTACACCAATTTCAACGTGGCTTCCTTCCACTTCGTGATCAATTGCTTTTCCAATATCATGGAGTAAGCCAGCACGACGAGCAAGTTGAACATCTTCACCAAGTTCAGCAGCCATTAGTCCAGCCAAGTAAGCTACTTCCATAGAGTGCTTCAAGACGTTTTGACCATAACTGGTTCTAAACTTTAATCGACCTAATATTTTAATAAGGTCTGGATGTAAGCCATGAATTCCCATTTCAAAGGTTGCTTGTTCGCCGTATTCACGGATCGTTTCATCAACCTCTCGACGAGATTTATCTACCATTTCTTCAATACGAGCTGGATGAATTCGTCCATCTTGAACAAGCTTCTCTAGAGCTGTACGAGCTATTTCTCTTCGAATTGGATCAAAGCCTGATAAGATTACTGCCTCAGGAGTATCATCAATAATTAAATCAATTCCTGTAAGCGTCTCTAAAGCGCGAATGTTACGACCTTCCCTTCCAATGATGCGACCTTTCATTTCATCATTAGGAAGACTTACAACAGAAACCGTTGTTTCTGCAACATGGTCTGCTGAGCACCTTTGAATAGCTAACGATAGAATTTCCCTGGCTTTCTTATCAGCTTCTTCTTTCGCTTGTGTTAATCGATCTTTGACTAACACTGCCATTTCATGAGTAAGGTCCTGCTCAACTTCACGTCGAATAGCTTCTTTCGCTTCATCTCGAGATAGTCCAGAAATCCGTTCGAGCTCAGTTTTCTGCTTATTCAAGATTTCCTCCACTTTGCTATCCATCTCTTCAATATGTCGTTGTTTTTTGGCGAGAGACTCCTCTCTCTTTTCTAATGATTCCTCTTTCTTATCTAGAGTTTCACTTTTACGGTCAAGGATCTCTTCTTTTTGAACCAAACGATTCTCTTGTTTTTGAATCTCATTTCTACGTTCACGAATCTCACGCTCAGCTTCAATGCGAAGTTTATGAACCTCGTCCTTAGCTTCAAGAACAGCTTCCTTCTTACTAGCTTCAGCTTCTCGTTTACCATCTTCAACAATCTGTTTAGCTGCATGTTCCGCACTAGAAATTTTCGCTTCAGCAATGGATTTTCTAACAAGATATCCAACAACTGCACCAACACCTGCAGAGACAACAAGCAAAATGGAGATGATTAAGACGTTATCCATGTAGTCACCTCCTCTTGCTATCTAATTGTTGGTTCCAAAAGTCATATTATCATTCGTTAATTATCGTGCGTTAACTTACACACCTCATGAAGGAAACATGACATTTAAAATGCCGTATTCTCCTTAATTGTATAGTTGGATAATTTTGTTGTCAAGCATTGTCAGTTCGATTAACTTCACTAATACCATCACGAATATCTACATAATAAGCTCGGTCACCAGACTGTGCCAAATGTTGGTTGTGAGTAATCATAATAATTTGTCGATTAAACATCGTGCTAATCGATTTAAGAAATTCATAAAGGTACAAAACATAATCCCCTGAAACATGCTTACCTGGCTCGTCTAGAAGGATCGGGCCATCCATTTTTGGTTGTGTCGTTTCAATGAGAGCGACTCGTAATGCTAATGTAACAATATCTACTACACCACCGCCACGTGCCTCTTGTGGCTTTGTTTTAACTTTAATTCCCTCATAATCAGAAACGACGTAAAATTCGGCAACAGGCTTATTGCCTTGTTCTTCTATTTCAATTTGAAATTCAAAGAGGGGGCCAAAAATAAACTGTAATGCATTCGTTACTAAACTTTCAATTTGCTGCTTGGCCTGTTCCCGAGCATATTCTGCAGATTGTTGTAATAATACTCTTGCTTTTTCATACGTATCTTTTGTTTCATAAAACTGGTCCAATGCATTTAATTTCTCTTCTAATTGCACGGTTAATAATTTACGCTCAGCATCAAGACGAACCCACTCATTTTGAGACTGGTGTAAATCCTGCTCTAATTCGTTAAATGCTTTTTGGAATTTACTCATTTTTTCCCATCAATTCCCTTGGGATCATGGCTTTCGTTTCTGCTAATCCTCTTTCGATTTCCTCTTCAAGCCTTTTTATTTCTTCTTCTAAATTTTCCGGCTTGACACCAAGCTCTTCTAACTCATTTAATAATCGTTTTTGTTGATTTTCTAGTTCTTCTAATTTTGCCTCAGCTCTATATCGCATATCTTTTGCTTTATCTATTGCTTCTTTGATCTTTGTCAGTTCATGTTCAACATGTTTCACCTTTTTCACCCCGCCGTCATGATAATAATTGTTTAATTGTTGAACGATTTAATTGCCCGCCACAAGTAGGGCATTCCCCTTTATCTAGTAATCGTTTCTCATAATTTGTTCGTAACTGTACCTCTTCCTGCTTTTTCTCTGTAATAAAAGTTGCACCATCTTTTAGGCGTTTGTTTACATCTTGGAGCTTTTCTAATAAAAGTTTATAAGATTCCAGTCGTTGAATACTAGATTGTAATTCGTTATATTTTTCCACACTTGAAGTTGTTTCTTCTAAGCGCTCAATTGTTCGTTTCATAGTATTCGCTTGTTGGTTCATCGATTTATAGTTTTGCTCAACACGTTTGAGCTCGTTTGCTTTTTTTACTTTTTGGAGTAACCTCTGTACTTTTTGCTCTTCGGAAAGAGTTGCGAAAGCTGTTTTACTAATGGTCGTTTGCACATCTAGTAAACTACTTTTTAAACGCTTAGATGTTTCCTTCAACTGATTAAGTTGTTTTAAGCGATTATATTTTTGTATGATAGCTGTCACATTGTGGTTGGCAACATCTACACCATTTGTTTTCTGAATCCAAAGTTCACACGTGTCCATCGTTTTATTAATTTCAGCTATTTGACTTTGTTTCATTTGGAACGAGCGCTTCTTTTCGTTAATAAATTGTAGCCTTTCTAGGAACCGTTCCCATTCATCTATCCCTTTAAGAATAGAAAGATGTTTCTTTACAGTTTCTTCACCTATTGATAAATCTCGCAAGCTCCTCTGGAGATTTTCTAATTTGGTAAGTTTTTCATTTTTTTGTTTAAGCTCCCTGTACTTTTGCTCAGACTGGTCAAGCACTGTCCTCGCATGATCTAAAAAGTGATAGGGTTCTATTTTCTCCTTCAGTATATCGACTTCCGTTTCTACGTGCTTCGTCTGTTGGTGAAGCTTTGCAACATCTTTTGTAGTATCTCTTACTGCCATATCAATATAATGTGCACCACTAATTCTACCGATCGTCTTTGCTCTTACTGAAGCTGTCTGTTCGAGTAAAAACGGCCCGTCTAATTGTTGAGAAACATTCAGTAATAATTCCATATCCCGATCAATTCTTAATGGATAGATTTGATGAGCATCAAGGACTTCTTGGGGAACGTGTATACCAAACCCTTCTAATACGAGATCTTCTTTTCCAATTTCTTTTATAATGTAACGGTTTTTCGAGCTCGTTCTTTCTCTTATAATACTAGCTTCATTGGCAAACGTTAGAGTTACCCGAACAAAATCACCACTAACTCTCATAAAGTCAGTTCCTCTTGGTTGATTAAACAATACCCACCGGATACCACGCAAAATAGCTGTCTTTCCACTATCCGATTGACCGACAATCACATTAAGTCCTTTTGAAAATTCAATACTTGTATCAAGGTGGGACTGAAAGTTTTCTAAACGAACTTCTTTAATCCAATTCATGGTCTCCACCTTTCCATAATTCTTCAATCACTTCAATTCTTCTTAATGCTTCTGTCTTTACCTTATCATCTACGTTTGACATTGAAGCAATCTGCGTAATAATCTGTTTCATATTGACCGTTTGAAAATCAGATTGTTCTTTCACTTGTTGAATAAATGAGTTTAACTTTGCTTCTTGATGAACGGCCTTTTCTAAGAAACTACGATCTAATACTTCCTCACCTTTTAAGGCACACTCAAGAGGAATTTCAGTAAGTTTTATATTATCTTGAGATATTGTCCCAATAATTATTTTTGGAGTACGGTTCATTTCAGACCAGTGGTTATTTACTCGAGCAATTGCCCCAGGGTTGCAAATATATTTCCCATTTTTTTCTTTAATTCCAAAACCACCATGAAAATGCCCCGTAAGAATAATGTCTGCCGTTGTTCCCCAAATATGATCGATCATCGTATAGGGGATTCCATCCGGAAGTGCTTTTTCTACGAGCATACTGTGAACAAGATGGATCAGTACATTGGCTCCTGATTGATTATCAGGATAATAATCAAGCTTTGCGTCTCGCTGATCAATATCATAGTGATAAGGTTGGCCAGAAATTTGAACTTTCACACCGTTTTTTTCGAGCACTAAAGGCTCATCAGGGGAAATCACTGTTATGATACCAAACGCGTGTAACAATCCAAGCATCGTTCTTGATATCGTTTCCGGGTTATGTCCATACGTATCGTGATTTCCAGAAATCGCATATATCGGAGCGTTAGCTTGGCGGAAAATTTGTGCAAATTGCCCAACAACATTTGGTGATAAATCTGGTCGATCGAAGACATCCCCGCCATGAAGCAAGACATCCACCTGTTCTCGATTACTTATTTCCATAATCTCAACAAGCTTCATCTTTAACGTATCTACAAAAGAATCTAAACGATTTTTTGGCGTAGTTCCACGAATATGAGTATCAGTAAAGTATAAAAACTTCAATTGGTTTACCCCTTCCCTTCTTTAATTAGTACTTAAACAAAATAAGAGGATAACCCATTAGTGTCCGCACTATTCCAGTAAAAATATAATTGCCTATTAGTGTAAAGCAACTATATTTACCAGTTGAAGTGCCTGACACTTAGCTTTGAGTTATCCTCTACCTAAATGTTTGATTAATTCTTTTACTCGATGCTGAATACGCCTAATAAAAGAGTGATTTTATTAGGCGTATTCCTGCACCATTTCTTTTTTTTCAGTTATTTTAAATCTAACGGTAAGTCTTCGAGTTCATTCTCACTAGGTGCCTCAACAGTAATCTCACCATCAAGTCCATAGTGCGCTCGAATTAATTGTTCAATTTCAGCTGTCAAGTCTATATTCTCTTTTAAGAATTGCTTTGCATTTTCACGACCTTGGCCTAGTCGTTCTTCATTAAATGAGTACCATGCTCCACTCTTTTGCACAATATCTAACTCTGCCCCAATATCTAGAATAGAACCTTCTCTTGAAATTCCTTCACCATACATAATATCTACTTCCGCTACTTTGAATGGAGGAGCTACTTTATTTTTAACAACTTTAATTTTCGTCTTATTACCGACCATGTCGTTACCTTGCTTCAAAGTTTCAGCACGTCTAACCTCTAAACGAACAGACGAATAGAACTTTAATGCGCGTCCACCAGGGGTTGTCTCTGGGTTCCCGAACATAACACCAACTTTTTCACGAATTTGGTTAATAAAGATGGCAAGTGTCTTCGATTTATTGATCGCTCCACCTAACTTACGAAGAGCTTGAGACATAAGTCTTGCTTGTAAACCAACGTGGCTGTCCCCCATTTCTCCTTCAATCTCAGCCTTTGGTACAAGGGCTGCAACACTATCAATAACAATGATATCAACAGCGCCACTTCGAACTAGTGCTTCCGCTATTTCTAATGCTTGCTCTCCTGTATCTGGTTGTGAAAGTAATAATTCATCAATATTTACGCCTAACTTTTTAGCATATACAGGATCAAGTGCATGTTCAGCATCAATAAAAGCTGCTTGTCCACCTTGACGCTGTACTTCAGCAATTGCATGTAATGCAACCGTTGTTTTACCAGATGATTCAGGGCCGTACACTTCAATAATTCTTCCACGAGGATATCCACCTACACCAAGTGCGATATCTAATGCTAGTGCACCACTTGAAACCGTTGATACCCGCGTTTCAGTTTGCTCCCCCATCTTCATAATAGAACCTTTACCAAATTGCTTTTCAATTTGTCTTAACGCCATCTCTAATGCGGCTTTTCTATCACTCATTACGTCATCTCCTCAAATATATGAAAATATTTTTCTACAAATTATAGGTCTTAATTTTAATACGTACATATCGGTCGCAAAGAAACACAAAGAAGCAGTAGTACGTGTAACATATCTCATATGTCTTTACCTATGATAACTTTTTTTTTAGGTTTTGCCAATAGATTTTACGAACATTTATTCGTTTCTTTATAAGATATTTACAAATGGAAATTTCAAAGGAGAAGGGATTACTCTGGAGAGAGGATAGCGTAATTAAGAAGTGTCACGCACCTGAACGATGATCGGTGCTTCACCGATCATCTACACGCTATCATAAACGTGAGGTGCACAGACACTACTATTACATTTCTATATTATCACTTTAATGGTCGTTTTTCACGTTTTGGGCGTGGTTTGGCAGGTTCTAAATTAACTCTAGCTCCATTTATTCGTGAATAGCGAAGAGCTTCATAAACAAACGGGGCCACTTCTTCAGGAACTTCAACGAATGTGAATTTATCAAAGATATCGATACGCCCTACAGCTTTTCCAGGAATACCGACGAGTTCAGAAATCTCTTCAATTAAAATTTTTGGACTCATATTTACGTTTTTTCCAACATTAATAAAGAAGCGAACCATACCTTTAGCTCCACCTGTTTCACCGAAGTTATAGCCATCATCATCGAGCGTATTATCACTAAGGAAGTTTCGTTTCAGTAAAGCTGTGACGATCTTTTCTGCTGGATACGTGTTAAGGAGATCATGGACTAACGGAGCAAACCATTCACTATCTTTATCATCATTCATAGCTGTTTCTATTTGCTTCTTCCACGTCTCTTGCTGTTTCTCGATGACTTCAGCAAATGTTGGTACATTTTCAGATGGAATTGGCATCTTAATCTCATCTTCGATCGAACGCAGATGTTTCATTTCACGAGGAGTAACTAAAGTTAACGCTAATCCTTTTCTTCCTGCACGACCAGTTCTACCAATACGATGTACATAACTCTCAGGGTCTTGCGGAATATCGTAGTTAATAACATGGGTAACATTGTCAACATCAATTCCACGAGCAGCTACATCAGTTGCAATTAAAAATTCAATGGTTGAATCGCGGAACTTTTTCATTACATTGTCACGTTGTGATTGAGTTAAGTCTCCATGTAAGCCATCAGCAATATATCCTCTAGCTTGTAGCGCTTCCGTTAGCTCAGATACACCTTTTTTTGTTCGACAGAAGATGATCCCAAGATCAATTTCTTCACTATCAATAATTCGGCACAACGAATCTAATTTATTACGTTCTAGCACTTTATAGTATACTTGGTTAATTGAAGGAGCTGTCACTTCACCCTTACTAATTGCAACAAGCTGTGGCTTTTTCATGTACTTATATGACAGCTTCTTAATTGGAGGGGGCATAGTCGCTGAAAATAAAAGCGTTTGGCGCTCTCGGTTGACTTGTTTTAAAATGGCTTCAATATCTTCAATAAACCCCATATCTAGCATCTCATCAGCTTCATCTAGTACTACGGTATGTACTTTATCCAAGTTCAGTGTTTGTCTTCTAATATGGTCTGTAAGTCGTCCTGGTGTACCAATTACAACCTGAACTCCTTGTTTTAATGCTCTAATTTGATGGGAAATCGATTGACCACCGTAAATTGGCAATGTACGAATTTTTTTGTACTTCGTTAACTTTTGCAACTCTCCTGAAACTTGAATAGCTAATTCACGTGTTGGCGTTAAGATCAGCGCTTGAACATGGTTGTCTTCTGTTACTTTATCAACCACTGGAATACCAAAAGCAGCTGTCTTACCAGTTCCTGTTTGCGCTTGTCCAATGACATCGTCACCCGATAAAATGACAGGGATCGCTTTTTCTTGAATTGGAGATGGCTCTTCAAAACCCATATCATAAATTGCTTTTTTCACTTGTTCTGTAATATTAAAATCTTTGAAATAACTCATTTCTATAATTCCACCTTTATAATTCTTTCAGCAAGTAATAGCAGCCATATTTTACAGTTCTTTCTCTTATTTGCCCGCGAGTTCCGGACAGGTTTAATTCAAATGATTTGAACTCCCCGTTTGGTAGAGCAACACCAATAAAAACAGTACCAACATCCTTACCCTCGTGTCGATTTGGCCCTGCTACACCTGTAAAACTAATTCCTATATCAGCTTCACATAACTTCTTAACACCTTGCGCCATTTCAATTGCACATTCACTACTGACCGCACCATACTTTGCTAATGTATTTTTAGACACTGAGAGGATTTTTTCCTTCATTTCCGAAGAATAACTTACAATTCCACTCGAAAAGACTTCAGATATCCCCGAATAATCTGTAAGTTGCCGACTGAACAATCCACCCGTTATACTTTCAGCCGATGCTATTTTATAATTCTTTGCTCGTAAAGTATTTACCACCTCTTGCATAAGAGATGTATCACCATAACCATACAAATACTTACCCACTCTAGCTTGAATTTTAGCTTCTAATTCATCTAATAAATGAACAGCTTTTGTTTGATCTTCATGTTTAGCAGTTAAACGCAGTTTTACTTCACCTTCAGCTGCTAACGGTGCAATGGTAGGGTTACTTTGAGATTCAATTAAATCTAGTAAAACTTCTTCTAATTTTGCCTCCCCGATTCCAAAAAAACGAAGAACTCTAGAGTGAATAACGGATTGTTCGTTTGAATTAGCCAGTAAATAACTTTCTCCATATGTAGTAAACATCGGTTTTAATTCTTTTGGCGGTCCAGGCAACAACATATAATAGACACCGTCTTCAAAGGCGGCCATTCCTGGGGCCATACCATGATCATTGTTAAGGACTGTTGCTCCGTCAATTACTAAAGCTTGCTTTTTGTTATTCTCAGTCATGGTCCTCTTACTATTTTGAAAATATAATTCAATCTGCTGTAATGACGGTTGATGATAGACTAATTCACGATCTAACAGTTCTGCAACCGCTTCCTTTGTTAAATCATCCTTTGTAGGACCTAATCCCCCTGTAATGATAATTAGGTTAGCTCTTTTTTTTGCTTGAATGATGGCTTCTTGCAAACGCAACTTATTATCTCCTACCACAGTATGATAATAAACGTTAATCCCTAAAGGAGCTAATCGCTGCGATAGAAATTGACCATTTGTATTTGCGATTTGTCCGAGTAAGAGCTCCGAACCTACAGCAATTATTTCGCTGTTCATTCATGCACCTCAGTTCGAATAGATATAGTTGTCATAATAGTTGTCATACATGCTAAGTTCTAAGTTAAGCCTTCAAGAAAATATGTTTATTTTTCATAAAATAATCGATCCCTGAGACAATAGTTAAAATAGTTGCAACCCATAACATTAACATAGCAAATGGGAACCCTATTGGTTCAAACGGAAAGTTATGTAACATTAATGCAGAGATTGCAATAATTTGAAAGACTGTTTTAATTTTTCCTAATGGACTCGCAGCTATTACTGAACCGTCGGCTGCTGCGACGAGCCTAACACCAGTTACAGCAAATTCACGGCTTAAAATAACAATGACCATCCATGCAGGAGCCATCTGCAATTCAACCAACGAAATCAGTGCTGCTGTAATTAACAATTTATCTGCTAACGGATCTAAAAATTTACCTAAATTTGTAACAAGCTTATATTTTCTAGCGTAATAACCATCTAACCAATCTGTAGCTGCTGCAATAATAAAAATGATTGCCGCGATAAAGTGTGAAACTGGGACAACTGTACCAAGTAATGATAAATTTCCAAATTCCATTGGGACGATTAAAAAGATCATAAAAATGGGGATGAGACAAATTCTTGATATTGTAATTTGATTTGGTACGTTCACAGTGATCCTCCCTAACTTAAGCTTTTCATATAATTTAGCGCATATTGACGAATTGCACAGGGAACTCCAAATCTTTAGACTTTACTAATTGAATGACCTCCTGTAAATCATCTATGCTTTTAGCAGTCACTCGAATTTGCTCATTTTGGATTTGTGCTTTTACCTTTAACTTAGAGTCTCTAATTAATTTTGTAACATCCTTTGCACGTTCAGAACTGATTCCAGACACTAGTGTAATCACTTGGCGAACCGTTCCACCTGAAGCTTTTTCAATCTTTCCGAAATCCATAGACTTTTGCGAAAGACCACGTTTAATGAATTTTCCTTTTAAAACATCAATAACACTTTCTAATTTGTATTCATCATCCGAAATTAACGTTATTTTATCACTTTCTTTACGTTCGATTGAGCTTTTCGAACCTTTAAAGTCATAACGTGTTTGAATTTCTTTTAATGCTTGTTGTATTGCATTATCTACTTCTTGTATATCTATTTCAGAAACAATATCAAAAGAGTGCTCTTTAGCCATAATGAAACATCCTTTCTACCTTCGAAAAGTATACTCTCACGCCAACTTAACTCTTATTGTATCATAGGTTGTACCAAATTGAGAAATTGTTGTTAACATTGTTATATTCTTCAGAATTAACCAGAAGAAAGCGAAGAGTAAGCAATCCCTCTTCGCTAATGTCCTATTCGTTTGCTAGCGCAAAAGTAATCGTTACCTTTTGGTGAACAGCTTCTAGTGGAAGTTCAAAAGGCTCTCCGTTTATGAGTAATTGAACATTATTAGAAGCGCCCAGGTTGAATGTAATTTCCTCTTCAGCACTAAAGTCATAATCTAACTCATCGCCATCTTTTACTTCAGCAGCAAAGAAGGAATTTCCTTTCGCATTTGCGATCCCAACATAACTTCGCCCGGTAGCCAAAAGCTTAACTTCAAATGTATCAGTACCATCTAACGTATAATAGCTATGATTTCCTGAAACCTCAGTTTGTGAAAGTACTTGTGTTTGTTCTTCAACCTCTTCTTCATCAGCGGCGGTTTCTTCTTCCACTGTTGCTACTTCTTCCTCTTCTTCATCAGGAACCGTTGGGATTTCTTCACTAATCTCTCCTTCGAACCTATCATCTTGTTCCTCTGGAACAACCCCTTCAGCACTATCTTGTGAATTATATTGTGCAAACACCCATATGCCTGCAAATACAACAATAATAAGGAGTCCAGCAACTAACGCTGGGAAAATGGAATACCCTTTTGATTTCTTCTTAGGCGCAGTTGGTGTTTTTTGGGCTCGGGCGCTACGCCTTGAAGGTAATTCAGATCCTTCTTTGTGCGGATTAGGTAGTTCATTGCCAAATTCTTGAAAAATTTGTTCTGAGTCTAATCCGACTGCTTCTGCGTAGTTTTTAACAAAGGCACGAGCATAAAATTTACCTGGCAGCGCATCAAAATTACCTTCTTCAATAGCGAGAAGATAGCGTTTTTGAATCTTCGTTGTCTTCTGTAAATCATCTAGGTTAATTTGTTTTTGTTCTCTTGCTTCTCTTAATCTTTGGCCTAATTCAGACAATGAAAACACCTACCAACTTAACTAATATCGAAAGATGAAAAACCAGATTCGACGACATCATAAGAAATCTCCTCTGTTTCATCATTTCGCAACTCAATAATTGTATCAAAATCATCTAACGTAAATTCTGTCTCTCTCACAAAAATATCGGGATGCTCAATGACTTTGACGGCTGGCAGCCTCATTACATCATTGACTAAAATTCTGTGTTTTTCTGTAGCTCTCATAGTAGAGACAATTCCATCTATAATATAAATTTGATTTTCGCCTAATTCATCTTCTGCTAACTGACTTCTAACGGTTTGTCTAAGTAAAGTCGATGAGATGAATGACCAGCGTTTATTTGCACAAACACTTGCAGCTACAACAGACTCTGTCTTCCCGACACGCGGCATACCACGGATCCCAATTAATGAATGCTCGTTCTTTTTCATTAACTCAGCCATAAAGTCAACGAGCAAACCTAATTCATTTCGAACAAAGCGAAATGTCTTTTTATCATCTGCATCACGTTCAATATAACGCCCATGCCGAATAGCCATTCGGTCGCGTAAATGTGGTTCACGGAGTTTGATCACGGTAATATTGTCTATTGTATTAAGAATGGAATGAAACCTTTCAATTTGATCATCACATGTACTACGAATAAGCATCCCCCGTCGCTTATCTTCAACTCCATTAATCGTGACAATGTTTATAGATAACATTCCCAGCAATGATGCAATATCACCTAACAAACCTGGACGATTTTTATGTATTTGATATTCTAAATACCACTCTTTCATTTCAGTCCCCCCTCCTTCATATCCGTTGCTTAGTATCGATTAATATCTATACTACTTGTATTTATAAAAAAATCGATCAATATTTAAGAATAGTTCGACTAAATTTTCTATTCATTGAAAAGAAACATTTGCCAATTTAACCTATGTACTATTATTTTACGCTATTAGTTGTTGAATAAACAAGTGATTTCTATTGGTCTCATAGTTTTTCACACCGTAACAAAATATTATATATTTTTTTTTCGTATTTTTTCAAAGACTTTCTATTTTGTTGGTAAATAGTACCTAATGAAAAAGTGCTGCACATTAATGCAGCACTTTTATATTAATGATTGTTTTGAACAAGCTTAACCATCATATTAGCGATAGCATGTTGTTCTTGCTCATCTGCTACCTTCCATAAATCGGCTAAAATACGTTCTTGTTCGTTTTTAGGCTCAACTTGTTGTGCTAAGTATTCCCCAACTTGATAAGCAACATCAGAGATAACGGATTGGTTCATCCCTTCCTGTTGCGCTTGGTTGAGACGATCACCTAAAAAGTCTTTCCACTGATCCCAATTATCTAAAACTGACACATGAATCCCTCCTTAATATTAAGTTCAATCATAGTTTTTCATGAACGAAGGCAATTTATGCAAAAGGAATGTGTCAAAAAAAAGAAGTTAACAATACCAAGCGCCATTAACAGATAAAATTTGACCATTGATATAACTTGCCTCATTGGAACTTAAAAAAGAAACCGCATTCGCTACTTCTGCAGGTGTCCCTAATCTCCCCATCGGTATATCCTCTTCAAGCTGCTCCATTTCCTTTTCTGAAAATGATGAGAGCATATTCGTTTTGATAGCTCCCGGCGCCACAGCATTTACGCGAATAGTAGTGGGGCCTAATTCTTTTGCTAAAGCCTTTACAAAAGAATTTAACCCACCTTTTACTGCTGAATAAATGACCTCACAGGACGCTCCTGTTAAACCCCAAATCGAGGAAATAACGATAATAGCTCCGTTTTGTTTACGAATCATTGGAGGTAATAAAGCCTTCGTTAATTGAATAGGTGAAGTTAAATGCAGTTGAATACTTTTTTCTATTTCTTTGTCTGTCATATCCGTCAATAAACCATAATATGAAGATCCACTATTATGTATTAACACATCAATCGGTTCAGTTATTTGATTAACTAAATGGTTCACTGAGTTTTTTTCTGACAAATCAGCATTAACTATTTGAACGTTCACTCCAAAAGTACGGCAGATGTTGGCTGTCTTTTTAATACCTTTTTCATTTTTATAATAATGCAAGTAAAGAGAAAAACCACGAGCAGCCATTTTTTCTGCAATGGCTGCCCCAATGTCTCCACTTGCTCCTGTAATTAAGCAAGTTTGTTTCAATTAATTTTCCTCCGTATACCCTTCAGGTTTCACCTGACAAACAGTAAATCGATCCATGTTAAAATGTTCTTTCATGACGGCTGTTAATGTTTCTGCATCAATTTTTTCTAACGTTGAAACAACATCAAACAAATTCATATCGTTAAATTGATAACGAGTAAATTGATTAGCAATATATTCAGGTGAATTTAATGATCTTAAGAATGACCCTATTTTTTTCTTTTTTGCTCGTTCAACTTCTGAATCATTTAAAGGGCTGGAAATAAATGCTTCAACCATCTCTTTAATTTTATCAGCTAATTGATCCGGATACTTTGTGTCTCCACCAAGAATTGTAAATCCAAATCCATATTCCGCTGAATAGTCAAAAGAAAATGTATCATCGATTAATCCTGCATCATAAAGCTCTTGATAATTGGATGAACTTTGACCAAACATTAAATCCAATAAAATATTCATACCTAGTTCATGTTCAAGTAAATCCGTACCTTGTTTCGTCGGATTACCTTCCTTAAAACCAACAAGACATTTTGGTGTTTGAACACTCATTGTTATAACATTTTTCTTTTTAGCAACTTCCTCACCTTCTGCCGGGAAGAACCGCTGGATTTGTTCAGGTTCTTTAAACGTCTTTTTCTGTTGATTTTCTTTTATTAATTGTAATATTTCACTCGGCTCCACAGGTCCTACCACAAACATTAACATATTACTTGGATGGTAGAATGTCTCATAACATTGATATAATAAATCCTTCGTTATTTTTGATATTGAAGGAATCGTTCCAGCTATATCAATTTTTACAGGGTGATGCTCATACATATTTTCAATGACACCAAAATATACACGCCAGTCAGGGTTATCATCGTACATATTTATTTCTTGGCCGATAATTCCTTTTTCCTTCTCAACACTCTCTTCTGTAAAATAAGGATGTTGAACAAAGTTGAGTAGTGTTTCAAGATTTTGATTTACATTAGCAGTACTTGAGAACAAATAAGCCGTTCGAGTAAAACTTGTAAATGCATTTGCTTGTGCACCTTGTTTACTGAAATCTTGAAATACATCTCCATGTTCATCTTCAAACATTTTGTGCTCTAAAAAATGAGCAATCCCGTCTGGAACGACAATCGCTTCTTTCGCTCCAAGTGGAATAAAATGATTGTCAATTGAACCATATTTTGTAGTAAACGTAGCATATGTTTTGTTAAATCCTTTTTTCGGAAGAACATATACATCGAGACCATTATCTAATTTTTCATAGTAAAGCGTTTCTTTTAGTTGATTGAATTGGATTTCTTTCATGCTGTCGTCCCCTCCTTTCCTTTAAGGAAATAGATGGTATCTAACTTGATTTGATTCGCAATAGCTACAACATCTTCTTTCGTAACAGTATTAATTCCTGAAATCCAGTCTTCAAGTGACCGGTCCTGTTTAGCTATTACATTATGATATAGAAGTTCAGCATACCCTCTTGCTGTATCCGCCGTTTCTAACAACTGGTTATTAATCATTGCTTTTGTTTGATCCAACTCAGCGTCTGTAAATTCACCTTTTCTCATATTCTCCATTTGCTCATTAATAATGGAAACTGCTTGATCGTAGTTTTCAAACTCAATACCTGACATGACCATAATTATTCCTTTATGACTTTCATAACGTGATGCCGCATAATAAGCTAAGCTCGCTTTTTCACGAACATTAATAAATAATTTAGAGTGAGAAAATCCTCCAAATAAGCCATTGAAAACTTGAAGCGCATAGTAACCGTCATCTTTATAAGTCGTATAAGTGCGATAACCCATATGGAGCTTTCCTTGTTTCACATCTTGCTCATCAAATACAGTATTCACTTCTGTTACTTCTTTTTGAGTTGTTTCTACCTCAACTCCTGTATTAGTACGGCCTTCAGGTAACGTAAAATACTGTTGTACTTTATCCTTTACTTCGTCTGGATTAATATCACCGATAATATACAGGTCCATTTTGTCTTCTTTTAATAACTGTTGATAGTAAGCAAAAAGATCTTTTTCATTGATACCCTCAATTTGTTTTTCATCACCGTGTACCGATAATGCAAAAGGTTCACCTTTACACATTTCTTCAGTAATTCGCATATTCGCATAGCGCATCTTGTCATCATAGACAGACTTTATGCGCTGTTTAAGAGAGCGCTTTTCACTTTCTACAATCGATGATTTAAACTGACCATTTTCTTGAATCGGTTGCAATAAAACTTCTGCCAGTAATTGAACTGCATTTTCAAACAACGGTGTAGTGTCTTTTAAGAATTTTTCATTCGCAATATCCATTCGAATTCCGATGACGTGTTCTTCACCTTTCTTCTGGACATCGACAGAAAGACTAGCACCATAAAGTTCATCTAAGCGATTTCTTAGCTCTTTTCTTGTTGGTGATTGAGCTGTTCCACTTTGAAGGATATGCGGTATTAATGCTCTTTTTGTAACCGTTTCAGCGTGTAACGGAGCCTTTAATAATACAACGAGTGTCGTCGTTTTATACTTTGGTGTATTTACCATATGTAAATGCATACCATTCAATTCACTATGAATTTCCTGCAGTTGGTTCATTCTAATCACTCCCTGCTTCTAGAATATACTTCCTACTTAGCCATAGGTTATGCTTTTATTCGTTTTCTTACTACTTTAAACTTGAATTTATCAGCTCTAAAATAATTTAGTGAAAATAGTATCGGTTGATCAGACTCATCATAATGCATTTGTTTCAATAACAACAAAGAGGTTTCAGGCTCACAGTTTAAGGTCGGTGAGATTTTTTCATGATATCCAACAGGTGCTATCGTTGTAACTGCATATGAGATACTATGACCGATCGATTCTAGAAAGTTAAAAATGGAACTAATTTCATGGATAGAATGCTTTCCAAGTATCTCCTCTGGAATACGGTCTAGACAATACACTACGGGTTCATCATCCGCTGTTCGAACCCTTTCAATTACAACACAACTTTCAATTTTATCTTCATCAAAGCTTACTCGATCATCTTCTGTTGCTTCTTCAACATAAGATGATAAAAAGATGGTACCGGGCTCTTTATTCGCATTAACAATCATATCTGTTACACTATATAGCTCCTCAATTCCCGAAGAGAACAAAGGCTTTGAGTGAACAAACGTACCAACACCATGCCTTCTTAACACTACACCTTCATCTTCAAGTATTCGCAGAGCTTCCCTTAGAGTTGCTCTACTTACACCTAATTGCTTGGATAACTCAAATTCTGAGGGTAATTTCTCACCTTCTTTAAAAACTTGTTGATCTATATCCTCTTTTATTTTATCAATTACCTGTAAATACAATGGTCGACTATCAGCTTTAATCATTCTCCCCACTCCTTAACCCAACAATTATTGTGCTGATGCTTCTTCTGTAGATTTTGTAACTAACACTTCTCTTGGTTTACTTCCTTCATATGGCCCTACAATACCTCTAGCTTCCATCTCATCAATTAGTCTAGCTGCTCTTGTGTAACCGATCCTAAATCGGCGTTGCAGCATGGATACAGACGCTGTGTTCATTTCCAAGACTAACTCCACTGCTGGCTGATATAATTCATCAGCTACTTCTGCGACTATTTCTGGCACTTCGGAAGGTGTCATTTCTTCTTGGTATTGCGCCCGTTGTTGACTAATCACAAAATCAACTACCGTTTCAACTTCATCATCGGATAGGAAGGCTCCTTGTACACGTGTCGGTTTGGTAGCCCCTACTGGAAGGTATAGCATGTCCCCTCGGCCTAAAAGCTTTTCTGCTCCACCACTGTCAAGGATTGTCCTCGAGTCAGTTTGAGAGGATACTCCAAATGCAATCCTTGAAGGAATATTTGCTTTAATTACTCCAGTAATAACATCAACGGATGGACGTTGTGTTGCAATAATCATGTGAATACCTGCAGCACGCGCCATCTGGGCTAAGCGTGTAATTGAATCTTCGACATCCCCAGATGCAACCATCATTAAATCTGCTAATTCATCAACAATGACTACGATGTATGGCAATAATGGCTGTTTTGCGTCTTCCGTTTCATTTTGTTTCCTAATTAAATCATTATATCCTTCAATATTCCTCGTTCCGGAATGCGAGAATAAGTCATACCTGCGCTCCATTTCACTTACGACTTTCTTCAACGCTTGTGATGCTTTTTTCGGTTCAGTTACAACCGGTGTCAATAAGTGAGGGATGCCATTATACACATTTAACTCAACCATTTTAGGGTCAATCATCATGAGTTTAACTTCATGGGGCTTCGCTTTCATTAGTAAGCTTGTAATAATTCCGTTAATACATACACTCTTTCCGCTTCCTGTTGCCCCTGCGACTAATAAATGAGGCATTTTATTTAGTGGGGCTAATACCGGTTCACCTGAGATATCCCTACCTAAAGCAACTGAAAGCGCGTGTGCTTCTTGTCTATTTTTTGGTGAGTCTAGTACCTCTCTTAACGTAACAAGAGCAACTTCTTTGTTCGGTACTTCTATTCCTATTGCTGATTTTCCTGGAATTGGTGCTTCAATACGAATATCTTTTGCTGCTAAAGCTAGCGCTAAATCATCAGCTAAATTAACGATTTTGCTTACTTTCACACCTACACTTGGGTGTACTTCATATTTCGTTACTGCTGGTCCAAGATGAACTTCTGTTACTTTCGCTTTTACACCAAAACTTTCAAGTGTTTGTTCTAATTTCTTAGCATTTGCAGATATGTGGCGTTTTTCCATATGTTGTCCATTATTATTGGGTAAATGTAGTAATTCTAAACTTGGTAATAAATAATCTTCATTCGCAATTTCAGACATAATTAAAGACTGAGGTGACATTTGCTCATTTTGATCCTTAGTTTCCTTGTCCTTCAGATTTTCCTTTCCTTCAGTCCTCTCATCTGATAAAGGTAAAGTAAGATCTGGTGTTCCTTCTTCATAAGCTTGACTCGTGAAATCATGTATAACTGGTTCAGTGGGTACAGGCACTTGTTCCGGCGGTTCCTCTACTGCAAGCTCTTTCTTTTCTTTTTGTTTTTCTTTTCGTTCAGATAGTTTAGCTGATAATTCATCCACCCAACCACGAACTAACTTATGAAAGAAACTGAAAATCACTACAAAGATCTGTTTTGCTTTAGTAAGAACACGGTTAATGACATCAGATAAAGATTGATTTGTAATTAATAAAATGGATACGATCATGCCAAAAAAAGAGATTAAATAAGTTCCCGGTGCATCAAAAAGAAAATGAGTTGCAGCATATCCAAGTGCCCCAATCATTCCTCCACCCAGATCACTGACAGGCGCCGTTTGATGTACTTGCATCCAAAATAGTTCCCACGTATTTCGTAATACAGAAGGGTCTTCAAAACCTTCCTTTGTTGCTAATACTTCAAATAAACGGACATGGCTCAATAAAATAAAAGAAAACAATAGTAAATAAGTTCCTGCAAGACGACGCGTCCAAAAGGAAGGTATACTTCGTTTAATAATGATATACAGTGACGTTAAAAATAATGCTATCGTTAGTACTACGTGCCATTCTCCAATAAAGAATCGAAATAAATAAACAATAACTTCACCTACACTGCCTAATTTGGCAAATGTAATTATTGATAAAATAAATAAAGATAGTCCAACCAACTCAAACGTTAGTTGTGATTTCCATTCTGTTTTTTTCTTTTTTCTTTTCTTAGACATCAATCATTTCACCCTCAATTGCGACTTAATATACGAAATTACAATGGTGCTTGTCTCATAAAGTGAAAACTCTATGTTAGGGCCATTTAACTTTCGTTCAGCTATTATAAAAGTAAAGCATAGAACTTTTGCTATTTTTTTACTTCAATTAAGAAAAGCAGCCAAAATTGGCTGCTTCAACCAAGTTTTGTATTATGATTATAACATAATCCAAAACTTGTCTACATTATTAAAGTTGAGGTTTCCCCATAATAATTCGACCGGGGCTATAGTTTTCATTTAAGTAATTACTCGGGTCACTACTTATGAGGCGGATCACTTTATATTGTGACTCCCCAATATCTTCTACGACTAATAATCCACCTTCAACAGGAATCGTTTGTTGTTTTGCGTAGCTCGTTTCATCCTGTGGAAAAATCATCTCTTCAGGTAACATCGTATATAGGATCATTGTACAATATCACCGCCGCCTGCATGCTCTGCTCTACGTTCTTCAATTAAAGCATTAAGCTTCGTTAATGCATGGCTTAATCCGCCTACTTCATTAATAAGTCCATACTCTACAGCATCTCTTCCAATTACGTTTGTTCCGATGTCACGTGTTAAATTGCCTTTTGAAAACATTAACTCTTTAAACTTCTCTTCATCAATAGTAGAATGTTTCGTAACAAATCGAATAACTCTTTCTTGCATTTTATCTAAATATTCAAACGTTTGCGGCACACCTATAACTAGGCCAGTTAAGCGCACAGGGTGTATGGTCATAGTTGCTGTTTCAGCAATAAAACTGTAATTTGAAGCAGTTGCAATTGGTACACCTATAGAATGGCCGCCCCCTAATACAAGTGTTACAGTGGGTTTTGACATAGAAGCAATCATCTCAGAAATTGCCAATCCTGCTTCAACATCTCCACCAACTGTATTTAAAATAACTAACATTCCCTCTATCTTTGAATTTTGTTCAGTTGCTACAAGCTGTGGAATGATATGCTCATACTTCGTTGTTTTATTTTGAGGTGGTAACTGCATGTGACCTTCAATTTGGCCAACAATCGTCATGCAATGTAAGTTTGAAGCGTCCATATCAGGAACATTCGTTTGACCTAATTCTTGAATTTTATTTACAATGCTCGATTTAGGATCTAGTGCAGGCTTTTCATCACCTTGAGGTTGTTGTGGTTGATTAGACTCAGTCATTATAGGATCCTCCTTTATATATGTATCTAATGTTAGTATGTCGTGATAACGATGAATAATTCCCATAAGAAAATGAAAATGATATTGACATAAAATATAAGCACTACAAACTATCTTTACTAAGAGATTAAGCAATTATTCCTAATTAATAAGTATATTAATTTCTCCATAAAAAAAGAAGCGGACCACTCTCCGCTTCTTTTGTATTACACTTCCATAATAATTGGTAAAATCATTGGTCTACGTTTCGTTTTCTCGAATAAATACCGACTTAATACCTCTCTAATGCTACTTTTTAATGAAGACCATTCATTGACATTTTCAGTTACGCATTTTACTAAGGTTTGCTTTACCATTCCTGTTGCTTCATCAAGAAGCTTCTCTGATTCTCTTACATAGACAAAACCTCTTGAAATAATATCAGGCCCCGAGATAATTTCTCCGTTTGTTTTATTTAGTGTAACAACGACCACTAAGATACCATCTTTTGATAAGAGGCGACGGTCACGTAACACGATATTTCCAACGTCACCGATACCGAGTCCGTCAATTAGTACATTTCCAGATGGTACTTTACCAGCTTTTCTGCCAGCACCATCTTGAATTTCTACAACTTCCCCTTTTTCAACAAGGAAAATTTTCGAAGGGTTTATTCCTATTTCCGTAGCAAGATCCCGATGGGCGATTTGCATTCGATATTCACCGTGAATAGGAACAAAATATTTCGGCTTCATGAGATTTAACATTAGTTTTAGCTCTTCTGCACTACCGTGTCCTGACGCATGGACTTTCGTATGTCCATATACAACATCTGCGCCAATTCGATACAGTTGATCAATAATTTTAGAAACTGATTTCTCATTACCTGGAATTGGAGAGGCTGCAATAATGACAGTATCTTCACTCGATAGTGTAATTTGTCGGTGTGCTCCTCTAGCCATTCTTGTCAGAGCACTCATTGGCTCCCCTTGGCTACCTGTTGTAATGATCGCTACCTGATCCGGACGATAGTTTTTCACTTGATCAACATCTATAAATAGCTCGTCTGGAGCATTTAAATAACCTAAGTCATTTGCAATGGAGATGACTTTCTCCATACTTCGACCAACGATTGCAACTTTACGCTTTGCCTTTGCTGCAGCACTGATTACTTGTTGAATTCGATGTACATTGGAAGCAAATGTTGTAACTATAATTCTGTTCATTGTATTTTGAAATACGTCAGCGATACCTTGTCCTACAACAGTTTCAGAAAGAGTGTGTCCAGGTCGTTCTGCATTTGTGCTATCTGAAAGTAAGCACAGTACCCCTGCATCACCAATTGCAGCCATTTTTCCAATCTCTGCATGTTTCCCATCTACAGGAGTCTGATCAAACTTGAAATCCCCTGTATGTACAATTGATCCATGATTAGTTTTTATTACAACACCTACTGAATCTGGGATACTGTGATTAGTTCTAAAAAATGAAACTGGTGTTGAGCCGACCGTTATTTCTGAATTATTATCAATTAACCTTAATGTTGTTGATTTATATATTCCAGCTTCACGAAGTTTCGTCTCTACTAATCCAAGTGTTAATCTCGTTCCATAAACGGGTACTTTTAATTTTTGTAAAATATATGGCAAACCACCAATATGGTCTTCATGACCATGAGTTAGAATAATGGCACGGACACGGTCAGCGTTTTCAACTAGGTAAGATATATCTGGAATAACAATATCAACACCCAACATATCATCATCTGGAAACATTAAACCAGAGTCGATAACGATAATATCTTCCTCGACCTCTACCACATACATATTCTTGCCTATCTCGCCGACTCCCCCTAAGGCAAAAACCCTTATCTTTTCTGTATTTACTTTTGACAATTCATGTTCCTCCTAAATGCACAATAAAATAAATGCTTATTTCATAAAAGTATTTTTTGACTAACTATAAAAATATGGTGAAAAATCAATAGTATTCTACCGTACTGCAATGATAACTCGTCGTAGTTAAGGTAGAAGCTTCTCAAAAAAAACCATCAATTAAAACACACTTGGGATTAGCATAAGTTAATCTTTCGTGTTCATTCTGGAACTATTTAGTCCAATATTCATAGTTAGTCTGAGAAAAATTTGATTTGTATTACTAATGTTACTAATCGTTACAAGTTTATTTCTAGTGTCCTATAAATTACTGGGCGTGCCATCTGCCATAAACGTATTCTATTAGCCATTAAAATTTACCCGAACTAATCACTTGTTTGTAGTATAACTTAAATACGAATTAGAAAACAAGATGTATCTAGAAAAATTGGAACAATAAAACAGCTGAACCAAGTTCAGCTGTTCATAACCTGATATAAAATTTCTTTTTCGGCATTTGTTAAAGGAACAAGTGGTAGTCTAACACTACCTACATTAATTCCTTTTATTTGGAGTGCCATCTTTACACTAGTCGGATTTGGAGTTAAAAACAATGCTTTCATAAGTGGAAGGTGTTTGCGATGTAATTTTGCGGCCTCATTTACACTCCCTGCCTGAAACAATTGAACGATTTGTTGCATTTCATTCCCAATAATATGAGAAGCTACAGAAATAACACCGTTACCGCCGATTGCCATAGATGGCAATGTTAAGCTGTCGTCACCACTATACAACGTAAAATCAGTATCTGTTTTATCAATAATTGTGGCCATTTGTTCTAAATCACCGCTAGCTTCTTTAACACATACGATATTTTTTACTTTTGCTAGCTCAACAATTGTATCCACAGACATGTTTACTACTGATCGACCTGGAATATTGTACAGCATGACGGGTAAAGTTGTTGCATTAGCAATCGCTTTAAAATGTTCAATCATGCCTTGTTGAGATGGTTTATTATAGTAAGGTGCAACTGCCATTACTCCATTAATTCCAAGCAATGCAGCTTCCTGTGTTAGTTCAATTGAAGCTTGAGTATTATTCGTTCCTGTGCCAGCTATAACTGGTACTCTTCCATTAACAGTTTTTACGACAGTATCAAAAAGAGCTAACTTTTCATCTTTCGTTAAAGTCGGTGATTCACCTGTTGTACCTGCAACAACGAGTCCATCAGATCCATTGTTAATAAGGTGTTCAACAAGTAATTCAGTTTTGTGAAAATCTATAGCACCCTTCTCATCAAAAGGAGTCACCATCGCTGTTAAAACCCGACCAAAGTTCACTTTGTTCATCTCCTTAACTGTAGCTACAATACAGTATCATTCTTCCAATGAACGACTCGGTTCAAACATACTTTCTTTCTCAAGCTGAAACATATCATGTAAAGCATTAACTGCTTTAATCATATCATCACCTTTAACAAGTACCCAAATCGTCGTGTGTGAGTCTGCTGACTGTAAGATTTGTATGTTTTCTTTTGAAAGTGCAGCTACAATTTTTGCTGTAACCCCTGGAACTCCTGTCATTCCAGCCCCGACTGCTGAAATTTTGGCGCATTCTCGCGTAACTTGTGGCTCATATCCCATTTGTTCTAATACTTCTATAGCTCGATCTGCAACTTCTTCCATTACGGTATAAACGACACCTAATGGATTGATATTAATAAAGTCAACACTAATTTTTTCATTTGCCATTGCCTTAAATACTTTTTCTTGAAGATCATATTGACCTTCTTTAGCTAGGACCTTAATTTGTGTCACTTTAGCCAAGTTAGCAATTCCTGTAATTAGTCGATCTTGCACGTCTTGACCTTGTTGACCTCCTACGGTGGATGTTACAATCGTTCCTTTACTGTCTGAGTAAGTAGAACGAATGTGAATGGGTATTTTTGACTGCATCGCAATTTCTACTGCACGAGGGTGAATGACTTTGGCTCCTTGATAAGCCATATTACAAATTTCATTATACGTAACAACAGATAATGGTCTAGCTCCTTCAACAATACGAGGGTCTGCTGTCATTACACCTTCTACATCTGTAAATATATCAACCCACTCTGCTCCAATTGCTGCTCCAATTGCTGTTGCAGACGTGTCGCTACCGCCACGACCAAGAGTTGTGATATCACCCGTTTTCGATTGACCTTGAAACCCTGCTACAACTACTGCATCAACTTTTTCAAGTGTCTTTAATAACTTTTCACATTTCATTTCTAAGATTTTTGCATTTGAGAAATCATCGTTTGTTCTAAAGCCAGCTTGAGCACCGGTCATTGCTGTTGCCTGAACACCATAACTACTTAGTAAATCTGTAAAAACGACCGAAGAAATGACTTCTCCACATGAAAGAAGAAGATCTTGTTCTCTTTTCGGCACCGTTTTAGTGTTGATCAAATTCAGTAAGGTGTCGGTAGCATATGGATCGCCACTGCGACCCATCGCTGACACGACAACTATAACTTTATAACCATCATTTACTGATTTCTGAACATGACGTGCAGCTAATCGCCGCACCTCGTCATTTTTAACAGAAGTTCCACCAAACTTTTGAACAATTACCTTCATAGGACACCTACTCTTATTTCAATAATTGTAATTTCACTAAACTCTCTGCGATTTGAACTGAGTTCCATGCAGCACCCTTAAGAAGGTTATCTGAGACAATCCACATATGGAAGCCATTATCTCGATCTAAATCTTTTCGAATTCTACCCACAAATACATCATTTTTTCCAACACAATCAATTGCCATCGGATAAACTTGATTTGCTGGGTCATCTTGTAACGTCACACCTTGTGAAGAAGCTAGTAGTTGCTTAATTTCTTCAACTGTTGCTCCGCCCTTTTCCGTTTCAACGTATACCGATTCTGAATGACCTGTTTCAACTGGTAGACGAACGCAAGTAGCAGCTACTTCTAGTTCTGGCAGATGCATAATTTTTTTCGTCTCATTAATCATTTTCATTTCTTCAAAAGTGTATCCATTTTCTTGGAATTTATCGATTTGAGGAATCGCATTAAACGCAATTTGATAATGCTTTTTATCCCCACCTACTGGAAGAACTTCTGGAGTTACTTCTTTTCCTTCTAATAGGTCCTTCGTTTGTTCTTTCATTTCATTAATAGCATTTAACCCTGCACCAGATACAGCTTGGTACGTTGAAACAACAACTTTTTTAATACCATATTTTTCACGTAAAGGTTCAAGAGCAACTACCATTTGAATAGTTGAGCAATTAGGGTTTGCAATAATTCCGTTATGAAGTCTTAAATCTTCCTCATTTACTTCTGGTACAACTAGAGGTACATTTTCATCCATTCGGAACGCACTTGTATTATCAACACAAATCGCTCCACGCTTTGCTGCTTCTGGAGCTAACGCTTTAGAAACGGAACCTCCTGCACTGAATAATGCCAGTTGTACGCCTTCAAAACTTTCTGGAGTTGCTTCTTCAACAGTAATCTCTTCACCTTTAAAAATGATCTTCTTTCCTGCCGAACGCTTAGAAGAAAGTAGTTTAACTGATTGAATTGGAAAATCTCTTTCCTCTAATGTTTTTAACATTTGTTGACCTACCGCACCAGTTGCTCCAACGACCGCTATATGATATCCTTTTTCAACTGCCATGTTTCCTATCTCCCTTCAAGATTCATAGTTTAATAGTGGATGTTTTAAACACTCACCAAATAAGAAGTTCATATTGATGACATCTATTTTAACATACCAAAGCTTAAATGACAGTATATCACTTAAGCATCCTATTAAACTTTAAGGGAAATCTGTTTTTTTAGCAACAACGTTATAGGACTAGTCTTTGAATTTTTCCACTAAAACTGGTTGATATTGTTTACCAGCAATCGCAGACTCAATAGTTTCAGGTAATGCTTCCATTCTCGCTACAAGAGAGTTAGGTTTTACCTGTGGATTATCTTGACCAAATGGAACAAAATATATATTTTTAGTTGCCATTAAACGCATGATATTGACCCCATTTAACCCGAGTGCATCGTTAGTAGATATAGCTAGCACAACTGGCTTTCCATTTCGTAATGTGGCCTTAGCACCCATTAATACAGGTGAATCTGTCATTGCATTTGCAAATTTACTAGTTGAATTTCCTGTCATTGGTGCAATAACCATACAATCTAATGGCGTCTTTGGGCCAAATGGTTCAGCTTTTGGCATTGAATCTACAATATCCTCTTGTGTAATCTCTTTAATTTTTTGGATCCAATCTTCACTTTTTCCAAACTTAGTATCTGTTGATGCTACTGTATGAGTGACGAATGGAGTTACCTTAGCCCCCATTTCTACGAGCTTTTTCATTTCAGGTAACACTTCATCATACGTGCAATGAGAACCGGTTAATCCAAAGCCAATATGCTTCCCTTTTAATGACATGACCATGTCCTCCTTTTTATTTCTTGTCTTGATCTTTTAATAAAGTAGCTAACACGTTAGCTAATATTTGACCAGCTGTTTTGGGAGCTACTATTCCTGGTAAACCTGGAGCTAGCAAAGCTTTTATTCCCCTCTTTTCTGCATAACGGAAATCAGTACCACCTGGTTTAGATGCAAGGTCAATAATTAGTGAATTTGTAGGCATTTGTGCAATGACATCTGCCGAAACGATCAAGGTGGGGATCGTATTGATACAAATATCTACATTTGATACTTGATCAATTAACTTCGATGTGTGAAATGGTTGTAGACCCATTTCAGTAATTCGAGCAATATGACTGGAGTTTCTTGCTCCTACTTTCACATCTGCACCTAATGCTGCAAATGTTCTTGCTACTGACATACCGACACGACCGAAACCTATGACGACTACCTTTGAACTGTGAATCGTAATATCGGTATGTTGTATAGCCATCATAATAGTTCCTTCAACAGTAGGAATTGAATTATATATGGCAATGTCATCTCTTTCTAGTAACTTTACTAGTTTTCGATTTGCAGCTTTAACCGTTTGGTTTAGATAATCATTTGTGATCCCTGTATATACCACGCAATGGTCAGGTGTCTTTTTTAAAATCTCTTTTGTCAACTTGATCCCTTCATTTGAAAAAATCGTTTCTACTTCACCTTGTTGACCAGTTCCACTAACAGGCAAAAGAATGGCGTCTACTGTCTGAAAGTCGACCTCATCGATTTGCTTCTTCGTTGCACCGACAAATCCGTCATCCAGTTGTTCAAAGCCAACCATTGAGATTTTTCCATCAAGTGTCGAAAGCTTGCGGATAATTTCTAGTTGCCTTGCATCCCCGCCCATGATCACAATGTGTTTCCCAGTAAGCATTCTAGTCCTCCCCTTTCCTATTTAAATAACTTCTAAATAAGTAAATGTTATATCCTATACTTATTGATGTGGGGGTTGATTGGTGAGTCTATACCTAATATCTAAATCCTTAAGCGCTAGATGTTTAACCTTGTGCTAAGACTGGGGTACATCAGCTAAAACAGTAGTAATCTCTAATCCTTTTTGGCTATTTAAAATTCGTATTTGTTATTTCCTTAGCTATTTCACAACTAGCATATGTATTACATGCAAAATGGGTGAGTATTTAGTTCAATAATAAATACTGTTATACTTGAGACTTTCTTGACAGGTAAAGAAAACTCGCCGAATGGCGAGCTTTTAAGCGAAGACAGAGGTCCAGTTGCACCTAGACTTAAATTCCTAAAATTGTTTATTACATCGAATATATTCTTTTGCTAACAATTTATAAACTCTTCACATGGAAAAAAGACTGACAGATGTCAGCCTTTTTCCTTTGTTACTTATTAAAATTCTCCCATATCAATAATAATCATATCCGTTCCTATCTTTTTAATTTGATGCCAATATACTTTAACTTCTTTTTCCTTTTTTCCAAAGCCAAACCATTTCATCGTTGGAATAATAAACGCTTGAATTTGGCCGGTACTCTCATCAATCACAAGGTCAGTCTGTCCAAGAATACCTAATCGTTCTCCTTTTTGATAATCAATAATTTCTTTCCCGCTAATTTCACTTAACCTCACGTTTGTCCCCCCCAGTTGTCAAATCTTTTCCCCTTTATATTTCATATGAACAATTGGACAAAAAAATACCAGGTTCCGTTCAACCTGGTAATAAAAAGTGTGTTCTTATATTTTAATTATTGCAACCCTTTTGGTAATTCACCTTTTGGACTAATAAGTGAAATAGCAGGTGTACTTGTAAAAATTGTCTTGGCTAAATCATTAACAGACTCAATAGAGACATTGTTGATTTCCTCAATAATCTCATCTAGTGAGCGATGGCGTTTTAATAATAGTTCATTTTTACCATTTCGGCTCATTCGGCTGTTCGTACTCTCTAGACTTAACATTAAGTTTCCTTTGAGTTGTTCTTTTCCATTTTTAATTTCTTTTTCTTTTATACCTTCATTGCTTAGTTGTTCAACGGTTTCCATTACAGCATCGTACAATTCGTCTAATTGGTTAGGTGCAGTTCCTGAGTACAATGTTAATACCCCATCATCTTGGTAAGCGGTATGATAGGAAAACACAGAGTAAGCTAAGCCACGTTTTTCACGAATTTCTTGAAAGAGGCGACTGCTCATACTTCCACCTAAAATATTATTCAATAAAACAAGGCTATAAATATCTTCGTGTCCAATTTGTAAGCCTTGGTATCCAATACAAATATGGGCTTGTTCTGTTTCTTTCTTCCTAGCCATATGCTCCGCTAAAAATGCTGGCTTTTCAACCGTTCCTGCTCCAGTACTTTTCTCTACTGTTGAGAATGTTTCCTTAATTTTATCAATTAATTTCTCATCTACATTACCTGCTATTGACACGACTACATTTTCTGCGGTGTAATATCTCTTCATATAGTCACGCAGTAAATCCGCATCAAACGAAGTTAACGTTTCAACGGTACCGAGAATTGGTAATCCAAGTGGATGTTCACCGTAACTAGCCTTCGACAATAGATCATGAACAATGTCATCTGGCGTATCATCTACCATTTTAATTTCTTCGAAAACTACATTCTTTTCTTTTTCAAGCTCTTCAGGAGCAAAGACAGAGTTAAAGAACATATCAGCTAAAACGTCTAAAGCATAATCTGCATGCTCATCTAAAACTTTAGAATAATAGCACGTATATTCTTTAGAAGTAAATGCATTCACTTGACCACCGATGCAATCAAATGATTCCGCAATATCGGCAGCTGAACGCGTCGTTGTTCCTTTAAAAAACATATGCTCTAAAAAGTGAGAAACACCATTTTCACGTTTTTCTTCGAATCTAGAACCTGTTCCAATCCAAATACCAATTGAAACGGAACGAACATGAGGTATTTGTTCGACAAGTATACGTAATCCATTTGGCAATTCAACTTTTTGTATCAATATACATCCCCCTAACTTAGTCTAGGGTTACACCAAAATTTATTCTTGACTCATCCATTAAGTGTGATACGGTACCAATTTGATAGCCTTTGTTTTTAATGCCGACAATCATTTGCTCCAGACCTGCTGCAGTAGATGAAGTCGGGTGCATTAATACCATAGCTCCAGGATGAACTTTACTCAAAACTCTTTGTGCCATTGATTGCGGATCTGGTCGTTTCCAATCCACCGTATCAACACTCCACATGATTGTTTTCATATTTAAGTTAGCAGCAATATCAACCACTTCCTGTCGAAAGCTACCACTAGGAGGAGCAAACCACTTTGGTGTAACTTCTAATGTTGCATAGATTACTTCATTTGTTTTCTTAAGTTCTTCACTAATTCGTGCAGCTGATAGTTGTTTCATATCTGGATGTGAATAGGCATGGTTACCAATCTCATGACCTTCTTCAAGTATCATTTTAGCCAATTTGGGATTATTTTTCACCCAAGAGCCATCCAAAAAGAAAGTCGACTTCACATCATGCTCATTCATAACCTTCAGCATATCAGGTAAATATTCATTTCCCCATGCTACATTTACAAGAAGGCTAACCATTGGCTTTTCTGGGTTACCTTTATAGATGGGCAGTGGAGGCAAGTCATCTAAATGAACTTTTGGCTCTATTTCACGAAATACAAGCTTATGCTTATCAAAGGCAGCTTCTTTTTTCATTTTTTGATATGAAGCTTCAACGTCTACTTGCACGCCATTATAACCTGGGACAGCTTTCCAAACTTTATCTGCAACTGCGTCAATAGGCTCCTTTTCATACTTTTTCGCCTCAGTCGCAATTTGTTCATATAGTGGGTCTTGCATCTTAGAAACCATGATTGACTCTTGCTTCAATTGGTCTATGTAATTCACTGAAAATGGGTTTTGGATCGTCCCATATGCAATAAGAATGATAAAGAGAAAGATAATTAAGTGAACACCATACTTGCTTTTCATCGCTCTACCCCCTTGTACTAAATCGTATGCACCGTTTGGACAGGGTAGAACAAGCTAGCTATGAAAAGTAGGACCTATTCTTTATGAGTGCTTAAAAAGAGACTGGTCACTGTCCAGCCTCTCCTTATTAACTTTCTTGCTTTTGTTCTTTGAGTAATACTTTACGCGATAAGTTTACACGTCCTTGTGGGTCAATTTCAGTAACTTTCACTAAAATTTCATCACCAATCTTTACAACATCTTCAACTTTATTGACACGTTCTTCCGCCAACTGTGAAATGTGAACGAGACCGTCTTTACCTTTGAAAAGCTCAACAAAAGCACCAAATTTTTCAATACGTTTAACTTTTCCTAAATAAGTTTGTCCAACTTCTACTTCACGAACGATGTCTTCTATGATTGATTTTGCTTTTAGGTTCATTTCATGATTAACAGAAGAGATATACACTGTTCCATCTTGTTCTATATCAATTTTAACTCCTGTATCTTCAATGATTTTATTAATCATTTTTCCACTTGGACCAATTACATCACGGATTTTATCCGGGTTAATTTTCATTGTTAAAATCTTAGGTGCATATTCTGACAGTTCAGTACGTGAATTACCAATTGCAGATAACATACTGTCTAAAATGATCATACGACCGCGTTTTGCTTGCTCTAGTGCTTCCTTTAAGATGTTACGATCAATTCCACTGATCTTAATATCCATTTGTAAGGCAGTTACACCATCTTTTGTTCCTGCTACTTTAAAGTCCATATCACCTAAGGCATCTTCCATTCCTTGAATATCTGTTAATACGGTAACATCATCGCCTGATTTAACAAGACCCATAGCAATACCAGCAACAGGCGCTTTAATTGGTACACCCGCATCCATCATCGCTAACGTACTTGCACAAATCGATGCTTGGGATGTCGAACCATTTGATTCAAGAACTTCTGACACTAAACGGATTGTATACGGGAAGTCGTTTTCATTTGGAATAACTGGCTCTAATGCACGCTCACCAAGTGCACCATGTCCAATTTCACGACGCCCTGGACCTCTAATTGGCCCTGTTTCCCCAACACTAAACTGTGGGAAGTTATAGTGGTGCATAAAACGTTTTGATTCTTCAATTCCTAAGCCATCAAGAATTTGAACATCACCTAATGGCCCTAATGTACAAATACTAAGCGCTTGAGTTTGTCCACGTGTGAATAAACCTGAACCATGCGTTCTTGGTAATAACTTAACTTGTGAAGCAAGAGAGCGAATTTCATCAATTGCTCTTCCATCTGGACGCACTTTTTCTTTTGTTATTAAACGTCGAACTTCTTCTTTTACAATTTTATGTAAAATTTCTTTTACTTGTGATAAATTAACTTCTTCATTATCTTCAGCTTCGAATTTTGCTAATGTTTCATTCATAACTGAATCAATTGCATCTTGACGAGCGTGTTTTTCAACAACTTGTACAGCTTGTTTTAAGTCTGACTCTGCGATTGTACGAACTTGTTGCTCTAACTCTGGATCAAGTTCTCTTAAAGCTACTTCCTTCTTCTCTTTACCAACTTTAGCAACAATCTCTTCTTGGAATGCAATAAGACGTTTAATTTCGTCATGACCAAACATAATAGCTTCTAACATGACTTCCTCGGAAACTTCGTCCGCACCGGCTTCAACCATGTTAATGGCTTCTTTTGTACCTGCTACTACTAAATTAATATCACTGTTCTCTAGTTGAGCTGGTGTCGGATTAATAACAAACTCATCATTAATTCGACCTACTGTAACACCAGCAATCGGACCATCGAACGGGATATCAGAAATACTTAGTGCTAAACTTGAACCAATCATTGCAGCCATTTCCGAAGAGCAATCTTGGTCCACACTCATAACAATACTAATAACTTGAACTTCGTTACGGAAACCATCAGCAAAAAGTGGACGAATCGGGCGGTCGATTAGTCGACTTGCGAGTATTGCTTTTTCACTAGGACGTCCCTCACGTTTGATAAAGCCTCCTGGAATTTTCCCTACAGCATAAAGGCGTTCTTCATAATTTACTGTAAGTGGGAAGAACGGTAAATCTTTTGGTTCTTTTGAAGCTGTTACAGTTGAAAGTACAGCAGTGTCACCGTACCGGACCATAACAGCACCATTTGCTTGCTTTGCTAATTGACCCGTTTCAACTGTCAATTGTCGCCCAGCCCATTCAAAAGAAAAAACTTGGTTTTCTTGTTTCATACAGGTATATACTCCTCTCGTTAAACAAAATCGTTCAATCTTTCTTTATTATTACCTATTTATACTTAAAATAAAAGAATAAATCAAATACACAACAAAATGGATAAAATAACCATTAATTTTCCCTAATAAAAAAGCGGGAATGCTCCCGCTTTTTATTAAGTGTTAACTTGTGATTAGCGACGTAATCCTAGCTTATCAACAAGGTTACGGTAACGAATTACATCTTTATTACGTAGGTACGTTAAAAGATTACGACGTTGCCCAACCATTTTCAAAAGACCACGACGTGAGTGGTGATCCTTCTTATGAGTACGTAAGTGCCCATTTAATGTGTTGATTTGCTCAGTAAGGATAGCGATTTGTACTTCTGGAGAACCAGTGTCACTCTCATGAGTTTTATACTCACTGATGATCTCGTTCTTACGTTCTTGTGTTAGTGCCATCCTATCCACCTCCTTCAAAATAATCACCAATTCCCTAGCAAAACGTCGGTGAAGCGATTTTGCCAAGCAAAGGTTTTTTGTACTTTTAGTACAAATACTAGAATACATTTTTTTTGGGGTAAATGCAAGTTATTTAGCTTTATTTAATTGAAAATACCTTTCAGCTGCATTTTTATCTAATTCGATTTGTGCAATAAGTTCATCCATTGATCCAAACTTTTTCTCTGTTCTAATATACTGATGGAAAGTAAGCGAAGTAGCTTCATCATAGATATCTTCTTTAAAATCAAATAAATGTACTTCAATTGTCGGCTGAGCTTCTTCATCTTTAAAGGTCGGCCGATATCCGATGTTACAAACACCTTCATGTTTTATTCCTTTTACATCCAACGTAACAGCATAGACACCTAGCTTAGGGATCATATATCGATTCGTTAAATTAATATTAGCAGTAGGAAAACCAATAGTTCGTCCACGTTTATCTCCGTGTACTACAACACCCTCGACAACATAATGACGCCCAAGAAGGTCAGTAAGCTCAGCAACTGCTCCATCTTCAATCTTACTTCTAATTAATGTTGAACTAATCTTTAGTTCGCCTAACTGAACTTTATTTACTGTTGTCTGGTCAAATAGGCCTCTAGAGTGGAAAGGCAACGTTTCCATTGTTCCTTTTCCTAGATGACCGTAACTGTAATCAAAACCTGCCACTACATGCTTTACATGCATATTGATCAAATAGTCATCCACGAATTGTTGAGGGGTTAGTTTAGAGAATGACTCATCAAACTGAACAACAAATAGTTGGTCCACACCTAATTCAGATAATACTTTAATTTTTTTATCTAACGGTGTGATATACATCATTGGTTCAGTTGGATTTCGTAAAACTTCTTTTGGATGCGGATTAAAAGTCATAACCGAAGTTAGTAAACCTTTTTCAATTGCAATCTTCTTTGCCGTCTCAATGACCTTTTGATGACCTATATGCACCCCGTCAAAGTAGCCAAGAGCCATAACTGTGGGTTTTTCGTTTCTAACCTTTAGCGGGTAGGTTAACTGGATAACGTCCAATGTCTTTCACCTTCTTTTTGTTGAGAGCAACTACAGTTAACTCAACATTTTCTCTGGTTTGATTAAACCTTGTTTAGTTGGATGTGGTTGGTAGATTGCTAAACATACTCCGTCTTCATTATATACAGAAAATCGATTTTCATCTAATGATTTAAACTGTGGTAATACGGATCCGTTTCTAATTTTTTCCTCAGTTACTTTATCAACGACAATTGTAGGAAAGTGTTTGATAGCATCTTCTATTGGTAATAGTACGTTTTGGACTTCATTTTTTTCTACCATGTCCTCTAGTTGTTCAAATGTAAAGCAATCTGATAATTGAAATGGACCAGAAGCGATACGTTGTAAATAAGACATATGTGCTGGGTAACCTAATTTTTTTCCGATATCCACCGCAAGTGTACGAACGTATGTACCTTTACTGCATTTCACTCGGAATGAAAATGACACGGTATTATCAATTCGTTTAATTTCTTCTTCTACTAATTGTATATCGTATATGTACACTCGTCTAATAGGTCGTTCAACTTCAATTCCCGCTCTAGCATATTCGTATAATTTCTTGCCTTTTACTTTCACAGCAGAATACATAGGCGGAACTTGATCAACCTCACCTATAAACGCTTGTAGAACTTGCTTCACCTGTTCTATTGTTGGTATCATATCTACGTTTCTTTGCTCGACGACCTCACCACTGCTGTCTTCAGTTGTTGTAGACGAACCAAGCGTAACTACTCCAACGTATTCTTTCGGGTAATCGGTCATATACTCGGCCACTTTTGTCGCTTTTCCTATACAAATAGGTAATACACCTGTTACATCGGGATCTAATGTACCTGTATGTCCAATTTTTTTCGTTTTTAATAATTTACGCAGACGGAAAACACAATCGTGGGACGTCATTCCTTTAGGTTTCAATAAAGGTAATATTCCGTTATATACCAAATCAGTCACCTCATTTATGTAAGTACAACTACCTTGAAAAAAAGAAGCTGACTCCAAAAGCAAAGAGTCATCTACCTCACTTCTAAACGAACCAGTACGGTCGTTCATTTTGTAAGGTATAAAGACACTTATGGGTCAGCCTCTTCTTAATTAATCATTTTTTTGTTTGTTAATTTCAGTCAATAACGTTTCAATTCGGTTACCATATTCAATGGACTCATCAAATTCAAACTCAATTTCTGGAGTTTTTCGTAGACGTATTCGTTTTCCAATCTCAGTTCGAATAAATCCTTTTGCTTTTGATAGCCCTTGGATCGTATCCTCTTTCTCTTTTTCATCACCGAGTACAGTGATGTAAACTTTTGCCTGCTGCAAGTCACCGGTTACATCAACACCTGTAACTGTTACAAATCGTACTCTCGGATCTTTAATTTCACGCATGATAATGTCGCTAAGTTCTTTCTTCATTTGCTCCCCAACACGGTTTGCTCTAACATTACTCATTTAAAGTCACCTCACTAATAGCTATTACAGCCATTCATAGTTTGTAACTGTTCGTTCCAATTCAGTCATACGATCAATAAAAGATAAAACTCGATCTATTTCCTGCTCTGCCACATTTTTATTTGCGGATACAGTTACAACTGCAATTTCTGATCGCTGCCAAACATTCTGATGTCCAATTTCTGCAACCGATACATTAAAACGTTGTTTTAACCTTGTTATTAAACTTTTTAAAACTGAGCGTTTGTCCTTTAAAGACTGGGCGTTATAAATTAATAGTTCACAGTAAACTGCACCTATTGTCATTTACGTTTAATTTCCTCCATGACGTAAGCTTCGATAATATCGCCTTCTTTGACATCATTAAAGTTCTCTAATGTAATTCCACATTCATAACCAGCTGAAACTTCTTTAGCGTCATCTTTAAAGCGTTTAAGAGCATTAATTGCACCTTCATAAATAACAATTCCATCACGGATTAAACGTACTGTAGAATCACGTGTAATCTTACCGTCTGTAACATATGAACCAGCAATCATACCGATTTTTGAAACTTTAAACGTTTGACGAATTTCTACTTGACCAATAACTTTTTCTTCATATTCAGGGTCAAGCATTCCCTTCATCGCACTCTCAATTTCTTCAATTACATTATAAATAATTCGGTGGAGTCGAATATCAACGTTTTCTGAATCAGCTACTCTCTTCGTATTAGCATCTGGACGAACATTAAAACCAATAACGATAGCGTTGGATGCTGCAGCTAAAATGATATCCGATTCAGTGATTGCTCCTACACCTGTATGAATAATGTTAACCTTTACACCTGCAACGTCAATCTTTTCTAGTGAACCACGTAATGCCTCAACTGACCCTTGAACGTCACCTTTAATGATAACGTTAATTTCTTTAATCTCCCCTTGTTGGATTTGATTAAACAAATCATCAAGGCTTACTTTAGATGTTTCGTTTCGCTCTTCATCACGTTGACGAATCATACGAGTCTCACCAATTTGACGAGCCGTTTTCTCATCTTCAAACACTTTAAATTGATCCCCAGCATGTGGAACATCATTTAATCCAGTAATTTCAACAGGAGCTGCCGGTCCAACTGATTTCACACGACGACCTAAATCATTTGTCATAGCACGTACTCGACCAAATGCATTACCTACTACGATAGGGTCACCGACCTTCAAAGTTCCTGATTGAACTAACAACGTTGCTACTGGTCCGCGCCCTTTATCTAATTGAGCTTCAATAACAGTACCTCTTGCTAAACTGTTTGGATTTGCTTTATATTCTTCTACCTCAGCAACAAGTAAAATCATTTCAAGTAATTCATCAATACCTTCTCCTTGTAGCGCAGATACTGGAACAAAAATTGTATCCCCACCCCAAGCTTCTGGTACTAATTCGAACTCAGTTAACTCTTGCATAACTCGATCAGGGTTTGCAGCTTCCTTATCCATTTTGTTTACAGCAACAATAATTGGGACACCTGCTGCCTTAGCATGACTAATTGCTTCTTTAGTCTGAGGCATAACACCGTCATCAGCCGCAACAACAAGAATAGTAATATCGGTAACTTGAGCACCACGAGCACGCATCGTTGTAAACGCAGCGTGTCCTGGTGTATCTAAGAACGTAATACGCTTTCCTTCGACTTCTACTTGATAAGCACCTATGTGCTGCGTAATCCCACCAGCTTCTCCAGCCGTTACTTTTGTATTACGAATTGAATCCAATAATGTTGTTTTTCCGTGGTCAACGTGTCCCATAATGGTTACAACTGGAGGACGCTCCTGTAATTCAGCTTCGTTCTCCTCTTCCACAAATTCTTCGAAGTTTGTTTCATCAATAATAATTTCTTCTTCTACCTCTACACCAAAATCACCAGCGATTAATTCAATCGATTCTTTATCTAATTCTTGGTTAATCGTTGCCATTACACCTAAGAATAGTAATTTTTTAATGATTTCTGATGGTTCTTTGTGAAGTTTCTTTGCAAGTTCACCTACTGTTAAAGTACCTGAGTATGTAACCTTTTCAGGAAGTGCTTGTTTAACAGGTTTTTGTTGTACTTGGTTATGCTGTTGATTGTTGTTTTTCCCTTTTGGCTTCTTGTTGTTGCCTTTTTTATTATTATTCTTTTGTTGATTATTCCCTTTATCATCGTTGTGTGTTTTTTTCATTTTCGACGGTTGGTCTTCTTTCTTTTTATTTGAAGAAACTTCTTCTTTATTATTTTCATTTCCCTTACTTTCCCCAATAAGCTTTTTCATTGCTTCCTCATCAATAACAGACATGTGATTTGCGACAGAAAAACCTAAAGTTTTTAGTTTTTCGATAACTTCCTTACTGGTAATGTTTTTTTCTTTTGCATATTCATATATTCGCATCTTCCTCATATGTTTACCTCCACCTTTATTGATCGATTAGTGAGATCAACTTCTTCGCAAAGCCTTGGTCGATAACACCTAATACGACTCTCTCTCTCTTCCCTATAGCTTGGCCAAGTAGTTCTCTCGTTCCAGTCATTCGGATAGGTGTATTATAAAATGAACATTTATCGTTTAACTTTTTCTCTGTTGCTTCAGATGCATCTGTAGAAACGATAACAAGATAAACTTGTTTTTTTCGAACTTCTTTTATAACCAACTCTTCGCCTGAAACGATTTTTCGTGCTCTAGCTGCAAGCCCTAAAAGAGACAACCATTTATTTTCGTTCATTTTTTCCCAACCTGTTCAATTAATTGATCATAAATCTCTTCACTTACTTTTATATTAAGTTGCTTAGAAAGGATATCTTTTTTCTTCGCTTGTTCAAAGTATTCTTTCCCGTTAGATATGTATGCACCTCGTCCATTCTTTTTTCCCGTTTGATCAATAGAAACTTCCCCTTCTGGAGAGCGAACGACCCGAATGAGTTCTTTCTTAGGCTTCATTTCGTTGGTGACGATACATTTACGAAGTGGAACTTTCCGTTGCTTCATTGGCTCCATCTCCCTTACTTATCTAATTCAATTTCTTCCTCTACTACAGTTTCATTTACTGCTGTTTCTGTTTCTTCTACATTAAGGTCTAATGTATCTGTATCTTCAACAGGATCTAATAACCCAAGTTCTTCTGCTTCAGACTCACTTTTTATATCAATTTTCCATCCTGTTAACTTAGCTGCTAAACGTGCATTTTGGCCACGCTTTCCAATGGCTAAAGAGAGTTGATAATCAGGAACAATAACTTGAGTCATCTTGTCTTCTTCATTGACCTTTACCTGAACAACTTTTGAAGGACTAAGTGCGTTTGCAACGTATTCTATTGGATCCTCAGACCATCGAACAATATCAATCTTTTCACCTTTTAATTCATTAACGATCGTCTGAACGCGCTGCCCCTTTGGACCAACACATGCCCCTACTGGATCAACTTCAGGATTCTCCGCGTGTACAGCAATTTTTGAACGGTCTCCAGCTTCACGTGCAACCGATTTAATTTCAACCGTACCATCATAAATTTCAGGTACTTCTAGTTCAAATAGGCGCTTTAACAGTCCAGGGTGCGTACGCGAAATCATAATTTGAGGACCTTTAGTTGTTTTTTCAACTTTGGTAATAAATGCTTTAATTCTGTCATTATGACGATAGCTTTCATTTGGCATTTGTTCATTTACAGGTAAAATGGCTTCTACTTTACCCAGGTCTACATAGATAAAACGATTATCTTGTCGCTGAACGATTCCAGTAATAATATCTTCTTCACGATCGATAAAATCAGAATAGATTATTCCACGCTCAGCTTCGCGGACACGTTGAGTTACAACTTGTTTTGCTGTTTGTGCAGCAATACGTCCAAAGTTTTTCGGTGTTACTTCAATTTCGACTACATCATCAACCTCAAAATTAGGATTTAACTCTTTGGCTGCATCTTCAGAAATCTCTAACCTTGCGTCAAAGACTTCTTCAACAACTGTTTTTCTTGCAAAGACTCGAATGTCTCCTGTTTCACGGTTAATATCGACACGAACATTCTGTGCTTGATTAAAGTTACGCTTGTAACCTGAAATTAAAGCTGCTTCAATAGCTTCTAAAATAACTTCTTTGCTAATACCTTTTTCTTTTTCTAAAGTAGATAGTGCTTCCATAAAATCACTATTCATGGAATTCTTTCCCCCTTTCAATATAAAAACCTTAAAAAATAATGGCTAATCTTGCGCTTGCTACTTTTGTATAAGGAATCGTAAGTTCTTTTTTACGAGTTTTTATTTTAATTTCGATTTTTAAGTCTGAGCCATCAAAGTCCATTAACTTACCTTCAAAAGCTTTCTCGCCTTCAATCGGTTCATATGTAGTCACATGCACGTTCTTTCCAACAGCTTTATAAATATCCTTTTCCTTTTTTAAAGGTCTTTCTGCCCCTGGAGAGGAAACCTCAAGAAAATAAGCTTCCGTGATCGGGTCTAATTCATCGAGCTTCTCACTTAAACGCTCACTTACCGTTCCACAGTCTTCTATATCAACACCGTTTTCTGTATCTATAAAAACTCGTAAAAACCAGTTTTTCCCTTCCTTTTTGAACTCTATGTCGACTAACTCCAAACCTAACTCGTCTACTATAGGTGAAACTAATTCTTCTGTAATATCCGTAACCTTCTTGCTCATAGGCTCCTCCTTTATTACATATCCAGTTTTTCCAAATTACTATCCCTTTACTTTTAAGGAGGAATAAGAAAGAGTGGGTTTCCCCACTCTTCTCTCTTCCTATTCTAAGTATTGCCATAAAAACAATATCATAATCTTTCCTTAATTGCAACAGAAGGGCAATGTGACAAAGTTAGAATAGAGACAATTGGTTCGACTCTGGTAACCCTTTTAAACAACCGTGATCTAATAAATGTTCGATCACCGTTTTCGTTGATTTACTTCGCTGTTGTAAGTCCTCAATCGATAGAAACTCTCTTTCTTCTCGAGCCCGTACGATGTTTATTGCTGCGTTAGTACCAACACCACTTAAAGCATTAAATGGTGGTAAGAGGGTATCTCCATCAATGATAAATTCTGATGCACTTGAACGATATAGGTCGACTTTTTGGAATGAAAACCCTCGTTCACACATTTCAAGTGTTAATTCTAGAACAGTTAATAAACTTTTTTCTTTAGGTGCTGCATCTAAACCCTTCGCATTAATTTCTTCAATCTTTGCACGGATGCTTGTCGAGCCCTTGACCATAATGTCGAGATCAAAATCGTCAGCTCGAACTGTAAAATATGCAGCATAGTAAAGAAGTGGAAAATGCACTTTGAAATAAGCAATTCGTACAGCCATTAGAACATAGGCTGCAGCATGGGCTTTCGGGAACATATATTTTATTTTCAAGCAAGAACCAATATACCAATCAGGTACATTATTCTTTTTCATTTCTTCTATCCACTCTTCTTGAAGACCTTTACCTTTACGTACACTCTCCATAATTTTAAATGCTAATGAAGGTTCTAAACCAGCATATATTAAATAAACCATAATATCATCGCGGCAACCAATTACGTCTTTTAATTCACACGTACCACTATAAATTAATTCATTGGCATTATTTAACCATACGTCAGTTCCGTGAGACAGCCCTGAAATCTGAACAAGTTCTGAGAAGGTACTTGGTTTTGTTTCTTCAAGCATCTGTCTTACAAACCGAGTCCCAAATTCAGGAATACCAAGTGTGCCCGTTTTACACAGAATTTGTTCTTCGGTGACACCTAAAACTTCTGGACTTGAAAATATCTTCATTACTTCAGTGTCATCTGTCGGGATCGTTTTAGGATCGATTCCACTTAAATCTTGAAGCATTCTTATAACTGTCGGATCATCGTGTCCTAAAATATCTAACTTCAGCAAGTTATCGTGAATTGAATGGAAGTCGAAATGCGTCGTTTTCCACTCAGATGTTTTATCATCAGCGGGAAACTGGATTGGACAGAAGTCATGGATATTCATGTAATCAGGGACTACAATTATCCCTCCAGGATGCTGTCCCGTCGTTCTTTTCACACCTGTACATCCAGAAACAAGACGATCAATTTCAGCGGAGCGAATTTGTAAGTTATTATCATTTTGATATCCTTTAACATAACCATACGCTGTTTTTTCGGCTACAGTACCGATCGTCCCTGCACGGTATACATTTTCTTCACCGAACAATACCTTCGTATAATTATGAGCTCGAGGCTGATATTCACCTGAAAAGTTTAAATCGATATCAGGAACTTTATCCCCTTTAAATCCTAGGAATGTTTCAAAAGGAATATCTTGTCCGTCTTTTACATACTTCGTACCACATTCAGGGCAATCTTTATCTGGTAAGTCATACCCTGAACCTACAGATCCATCATTAAAAAAGTGCGAATGGTGGCAGTTCGGACATACGTAATGTGGAGGTAAAGGGTTGACCTCTGTAATCTCAGTCATCGTCGCAACTAATGAAGAACCTACAGATCCCCGCGAACCTACCAGATAACCATCAATTAACGACTTTTTAACCAATTTATGTGAAATTAAATAAATAACTGCAAATCCATGTCCTATGATACTTTTCAGTTCTTTTTCTAATCGCGCTTCAACTATTTCAGGTAATTCTTCCCCGTATATACTCTTGGCACGGTCATAACTCATTTGCCGGACTTCTTCATCAGCACCTTCAATATTCGGTGTATATAAGTCATCTGGGATCGGTTGAATCGTTTCAATACTGTCAGCTAAGTTATTAGGGTTGGTTACAACGACCTCTTTCGCTTGATCATCTTCTAAAAAAGAGAAACAATCTAACATTTCATTAGTCGTTCGAAAGTGCACGACAGGTATGGAATTTCGGTTTAATGGGTTTGCTCCACCTTGAGAACCAATTAATATCTTACGATATATCGCATCATTTTCATCCAGGTAGTGAGCGTTACCTGTTGCAACCACTGGTTTTCCTAATTTTTCACCTAATTTTACAATATTACGAATGACCAATTCGAGATGCGCCTCACTTTTAACGATCTCTCGCTCCAGTAATTGCGGAAAATTAGATGGCGGTTGGATTTCTAGATAATCATAAAATTTAGCAATTTCTTCGACTTCATCAGGTGACTTTTGCATCATAGCCTCAAATACTTCACCCATGTCACAACCAGATGCACCAATTAACAAGCCTTTACGGCGTTTTTGTAATTCTGATCTCGGAATACGTGGTGTCCGGAAAAAGTAATTGACGTGAGCGATCGAAACGAGCTCGTATAAGTTCTTTAAACCTTCTTGGGTTTGAGCGATAATCATACAATGAAACGGTCGTTGTCTATAAAATTCACCTTTACCCATGTTTTGATTTAATTGATCATGAGATTCTAAGCCCTTCTCATTCGCATCTTTTATCATTTTCCACATTAAAAACCCTGTTGCTTCAGCATCATAGATCGCTCTGTGGTGACTAACGAGTTCAATGTCAAACTTTTTACAAAGTGTGTTTAAACGGTGGTTTTTCATTCCTGGATATAGAAAACGAGCTAATTCAAGGGTATCAATAACTGGGTTTGTTGCATCCCCTAATCCAATTTTTCTATACCCTACATTTAAGAAGCCCATATCAAAGCTCGCATTGTGAGCTACAAGAATGGAATCTCCACAAAACGTATGGAAATCTCGGAGGACATCATCTATTTCTGGTGCCCCTTTAACCATGTCATCTGTTATTCCAGTTAAATCAATTATTATTTTGGTTAATGGTTCATGTGGATCAGCAAATGATTCAAATCGATCAATAATTTCACCATTTTTTATTTTAACAGCTGCTAATTCAATGATGGTGTTATAAACAGCAGATAATCCCGTTGTCTCAACATCAAAGACGACATACGTGTCTTCAAGTAACGGACGAGGTGCTTCATTATAGGCAATAGGTACTCCGTCATCAACTACGTTGGCTTCTAATCCATATAGAACTTTAATTCCATGTTTTTTACTTGCTGAGTAAGCTTCTGGAAATGATTGAACTATAGCGTGGTCTGTTATTGCTATCGCCTTATGCCCCCACTTAGCTGCTTGTTCTACATACCTTCCTGCATTTACCATTCCATCCATTTGGCTCATCGTCGTATGAACGTGCAATTCAACCCGTTTTTCATCTTCTGGTGCGGTATCCATTCGTTCAATCGGCTTTACTTGATTTATATCTTTTGCAATCATTACAAGATCCCGTACGAATGTATCGTTTTGCACCATTCCTTGGACTTTTAACCACATTCCTTTTTTAATTCCTTGGAGTAACGGTACATCTTCTTTATCTCTTGAAAAGATCTTAACGATAATGGAATCCGAGTAGTCCGTAATTTTAAAAGTAAGAAGAGTTCGACCTGAACGTAACTCTCGAAGATCAGTATCAAAAACATATCCTTGAATAGCAATTTTGCGTTCCTCATCGACGATTTCACTAATTGGTCTAGGATCATCTTTAATTTGGTACCCAAGAACGAGTGAAGATTGTGCAGTTCTTGTATCTGTTTCTTTTTCCATCTTTTTCTTTTCTATCATGGCTTCGATGACCTTAGAATGATCTTCTTTTGCACGTTGTTCCATAAACTTATTCATTTCTTCTACAGACTCTTTCACTTCTGCATCTAGTTGAAATGTTGGTAAACCTATCATTTGACAAGTCTCTTTAATTGGATCTACTAACTTTCGTAATAACGCTTCCTTTTCAGCTTCATTTCTAGCTTGGATGATTAATTGTCGGTTATTTACTTTAGGTGTTTGTTTCTCTAGTAATGGAATAAACCCATTAGATACTGATTTCAGTTGCCCAACAATCACTTTCCAATAATCTTCCACCATCGCTTCACTAAACTGGATGTTGTTGTATTGTATAGAAAACGAAACTTTTGCGATGTGTTGAAAGGACTGAGTCAGCCTTTCGGAAAATGCAGTGTATACATTAGCCGGTAAGACCGTATCTAACTGAAATTGAAAATGCCACGCTTTTCTGTCTTTATGAATGGTCAATTTCAGAATTTGTCCATCTTGAAAATATTGTTGAACAAGCTCTTCTGGTACTAACATTTGCTGAAGGAGTAACTGAAATCTTTCTTTTCGTGTTTGCTGGTCTTGGTTATTCATAAGACTCCTCCTTCTCCTCTATTTGTAAAAGGTAATGAGGCTAACTCAAATGAAAAGTGCTCTTACAACTCACAATCAATCATTGTAAGGGTTGTAGTCACTTATGAGTCAGCCTCTTCTAATTTCCCTGAAAATATTAGAGCTTATTAAAAACCTCTGCTAACTTATTATTAAGCTCGTCAACAGAAACTTCAAACATTTCCCCAGTTTTACGTAGTTTTACTTCAACGATTCCTTCTGCCGCTTTTTTACCTACACCAATTCGTATTGGTAAACCAATTAAATCGGCATCTTTGAATTTAACACCCGCTCGTTCAGGACGCTCATCATAAAGTACATCATAACGACTATTTCTTAATTGATCATATAGCTTGTCCGCTAAGCTTAACTGTGCTTCGTCTTTTATATTAATAGCAATGAGATGAATATCAAATGGGGCTACCGTTGTTGGCCACACTAGACCATTTTCATCATTACTTTGTTCCACTATCGCAGCTACAGTTCGAGATACACCAATTCCATAGCACCCCATAATCATCGATTGTGATTTTCCTTGGTCATCTAAGAAGCTAGCACCTAAAGCTTCACTATACTTCGTCCCTAATTTGAAGACATGACCTACTTCAATGCCTTCCGCAAACTTAATCGTCCCTCTTCCATCCGGCGAAGGGTCACCTTCTTGAATGATACGTAGATCCGCATAAGTAGACACCGCAAAATCTCGCTCAGGGTTTACATATTGAAAATGGTAGCCTAACTCATTGGCACCACAAATTCCATTGACTACATATTGAACAGCAACGTCAGCGACAACTTTCACATTTGAAGGTAATCCGATAGGGCCGATGTATCCTGTTTCACAGTTTAAAAATTGTTTTGCTTGTTCAGGTGTAGCAAGTTCAACAACGCCTTTATCAAAAAGATTTTTCACCTTAATTTCATTTACTTCATGGTCTCCACGTACAAGAACCACTACTGGTTCATCATTAACTATAAATAGCATAGCTTTAATTATGAGATCAGCAGGATGATTAAAAAAGCTTACAAGTTCTTCTATCGTTCTCACGTTAGGTGTTTCTACTTTCTTGAGTGTTTCTGCTGCTTCCGAACTTTTCGTATACTCGACATGAACTGGTGCTATTTCAATATTAGCTGCGAATTCAGATTGATCAGAGTATGCAATCGTATCTTCACCGACTTCTGTTAACACCATAAATTCATGTGTGTCTGTCCCACCAATCGCGCCACTGTCCGCTTCAACAGCCCGAAACTCAAGACCACACCGCTGGAAAATTCGGGTGTAAGCATTGTACATCTTTTCATAACTTACATCTAGGCCCTCTTTTGACGTATCAAATGAATAAGCATCCTTCATTAAAAATTCACGCGAACGTAAAACCCCAAATCGCGGCCTACGCTCATCACGGTATTTGGTTTGAATTTGGTATAGGTTTAAAGGTAATTTTTTATAAGATTTAACATCGTCACGAACTAAACTAGTAATGACTTCTTCATGAGTAGCCCCAAGTACAAAGTCACGGTCATGTCGATCTTTTAGACGCATAAGTTCTGGCCCATAGTCACCTAATCGACCTGACTCTTCCCATAATTCTGCAGGTTGAATAGCTGGCATTAAGACTTCGATCGCTCCTGAAGCGTCCATTTCTTCACGAATGATTTCTTCTACTTTCTTTAATACACGTTTTCCTAATGGTAAATAACTATATATTCCAGATGCCGTTTGGCGGATCATACCTGCTCGAAGCATAAGCTGGTGACTAGCAATCTCAGCATCAGCAGGTACATCGCGCATCGTTGGGATAAAATATGAACTTTGTTTCATTTGTTTTTCCCTTCCTATAAAAAGAATTTGTTAATATCGTTCCAAGTTACTACTAACATTAATAGCATTAATAAGGCAAACCCGATAAAATGAACTAACCCTTCCTTTTGTGGATCAATTGGTTTGCCGCGAACCGCTTCAACCCCAATAAACATAAGTCGGCCACCATCTAGAGCAGGAAGTGGTAGTAGATTAATTATACCAAGGTTTACACTTAAAATAGCCGCCCATTTCATAAGAACTAAAATACCCATTTCAGCGGCTTGACCTGTATAATTATAAATTCCTACTGGCCCCGCAAGCTGATCTAATGAAAACTGACCAGTTACTAACATTCCTAATGCCTCAAAGATCAACTTAGCAAAAACATAAGTTTCAGTTACTCCATATTTAATCGAACCTAATACAGTAAAGGTTGTTGATTGACCAACCCCTATGAAACCTTCAGGTTCTCCAGTTGGACCTTGTCTTTCTTGAGGTGTTACAACCGCTTCGAAGACTTGCCCATTACGTTCCACTTCGAAAACTAGATCTTGATTAGGATGTTTTTGAATAACTGATGTTAAGTCTTCCCACGTTTCGAGTGGTTGGCCGTTAATTGAAAGTATCCGATCATTCTCTACAAGTTCAGCTTCTGCTGCAGCTCCTTCAGGCGAAACCATACCAATTCTTGACTCGTCTACTGGCATTCCTGCTAATAGAGCAAATGCTGTCAAAATTAAAAATGCTAATACAAAGTTCATCATTGGACCAGCAAAAATAGCTAGTGCACGTTGGGGAATCGTCTTCGAACCAAATTGACGATCAAGAGGTGCAATTTGTGTAGGTTCCTCGTCATATATAATATTCGCTTTTTCATGTACTGGATATGAAACGAGTTCACCATCTTCATAAGCCTCAATGAATAAGTCTTTTTCTAAATCGACACGCTCAACAGTAACAATTTTTGCTTCTGGATGCTTCGATTTATTGTTTACAATGATTTCTGACACTTTATTTCTTCTGTTAAATACTAAGCCAATTTCATATCCCGGTTTAATTTGAATTAACTCAGGGTCTTCTCCAGCCATACGAACAAAGCCACCTAAGGGTAATAAACGTATAGTATAAAGAGTTTCATCTCTTCTAAACGAAAACAACTTAGGCCCAAACCCAATAGCAAATTCACGGCATAATATTCCTGCACGTTTTGCAAAATACAAGTGTCCCCATTCGTGGATAAACACCAGTAAACCGAAGATGATAATAATGGCAATTAAAGTATTCATGAACGTATCCCCACCTTTATGACATGAGTGAGTGAACAAACCTTCTAGTCTGTTGATCCACTTCAATAATAGTTTCTAACGAAGGTTTATTAACTAGTTGATGATTTTCCAATGCTTGTTCAATATAATCTTCAATTTGTAAAAACATAATCTTTTTTTCTAAGAAAGCTGCAACTGCAACTTCGTTAGCTGCATTTAACACGGTAGGCATGGTCCCGCCAGTACGTCCAGCTTCATAAGCAAACTTCAAGCAACGATAACGTTCGAAGTCAGGCTTATTAAAGTGTAACTTACCTACTTCCCATAAGTTTAACCGGTCTTGTTTCTTGAAATCAAGCCTGTCAGGGAAGCCCAACGCATATTGGATAGGTACTCTCATATCTGGAGTCCCTAATTGAGCAATCACGCTTCCATCGATATACTCAACCATAGAGTGAATTATACTTTCCTTATGTAAGAGAACTTCAATTTGATCATATGGCATATCGAAGAGCCAATGAGCTTCTATCACTTCAAGTCCTTTATTCATCATAGTAGCAGAGTCAATTGTAATCTTTGCACCCATGGACCAATTAGGGTGATTTAACGCGTCTTCTACCGTAACATTTGCTAATTCATCTCTGCGCTTATCTCTAAAACTTCCACCAGAAGCTGTTACAAGTAGCCTGCTTATATTCTTAATGTTCTCCCCTTGTAAACATTGAAAAATAGCAGAATGTTCACTATCAACTGGCAGGAGAGACACGCCGTATTCTTTTGCCTTTTGGGTAACAATATGTCCAGCTGTTACTAACGTTTCCTTATTTGCAATCGCTATCGTTTTCCTAGCTTCAATCGCAGCAAGAGTTGGACCTAAACCAACACTTCCAATGACTGCATTCACAAGTACATCGGCTTCTGGAATAGTGGCTACTTCTACAAGGCCTGCATCACCATAGCTTAGCTTTACACCACTTGGTACTTCATGTTTAATTTGTTCAAACGTTTCTTTTGTTAAAACGGATAAGAGTTTAGGTTTGAATTGGTGAACTAACTCTAACCCTAATTTCATATTTTTACCTATGGACATTGCAACAAGTTCAAAGCGGTCAGGGTGTTGATTTATAATATCCAACGTCTGTGTGCCAATCGAACCAGTAGCACCTAATAAGCTAATTTTTTTCAATGACTTTCACCCTTTACTACAAAACACATTTTAAATTAATTGTAACAGATGTAAAATCGGCATGACATATATAAGGCTGTCAAAACGATCTAATATCCCCCCATGACCAGGAAGTACATTACCTGAGTCCTTAACAGCGTAATGACGCTTTAAAGCAGATTCTACTAAATCTCCCATTTGACCAAAAATAGAAGCCACTAATATGACAAGTCCTAAGATAATATACGAGTCGAAGATCGGGAATATGAGTTGAAAGACAAAACCGACTACAAAAGCACATATTATCCCACCTATAGACCCTTCAATCGTTTTCTTTGGGCTAATATCTGGCCAAAGTTTCCTTTTTCCTAATTTCCGGCCGACAAAATATGCACCGGAATCGGTAGACCAAATAATGAACAATACAAAAAATACGAGTGCTAGTCCATTAACAGCATCCAATCGAGTCATAATTAAATAGTGAAATCCGAACCCTACATAAACAGATGATAGAATGATAAATCCAACTTCATCGAATGTATATTTATTTTTCGTAATAACTGTAGTCATTAGTAGTATCAAGATCATAAATACAAAAATTTCAACTTTTGTCACGTGGGAAAGGATTGTTAAATCCAGCCAATTTGTAGGTACGAGCAATACCCACATTAGAATTAAACTAACGAGGCCAATAAACGAGAAAGGAGGAATTTTTTTCATCTTTAATAATTCAACCATTGCAATAGAGGCTACCAGAATAATCGTAAATGTAAACAGCCAACCGCCTACAATCGTTATTGGAATAAAAAATGATGCAGCAATGACGGCTGTAATAATTCTTTGTTTCATAATCCTTCCTCCTTTCTATACGCCACCGTATCTACGACCTCTTTTTTGATAAACACGGATAGCCTCCTCGAAGTGCTCTTCTGTGAAATCTGGCCACAAAACATCAGTGAACCAAAACTCACTATAGGCAAGTTGCCAAAGCATAAAATTACTTAAACGTAGCTCACCGCTCGTACGAATTAGTAAATCTGGATCATTCAAATCATCCGTCATTAAGTGCTGTTCAAATTGATCCTCTGTTATTTCATCAGGAGAAAGCTTCCCGTCTTGAACTTGAGAGGCTAATACACGAATGGCTCTTAAAATCTCTACTCGGCTGCCATAATTAAGAGCAAAATTTAGTATGAGACCTGTATTTTCTTTCGTTTCTTCGATTGCAGTTTCTACCGCTCGAAGCGTATGAGATGGCAACTCATCAGGACAACCCATTAATCTTACTTTTACATTTTCTTTCTTCAACTTAGGTAGTTCCTTACTAAGATATAACTCAGGTAACTTCATTAAAAACTCAACCTCTGGTTTAGGCCTCTTCCAGTTTTCTGTAGAAAATGCATAGAGTGTTAAGACTTTTACACCTAACTTGTTCGCTCGACTAACGATCTTATTTACGACTTTCATTCCTTCACGATGACCAGCTACTCTAGGTAACCCTTTATTATTAGCCCATCTGCCATTACCATCCATAATGATGGCTACGTGACCTGGGATATTTTCTAAATCCATCTCAAGTGAGGGTCTATCCATTTCATTAGATGATCTCAACTTTTTAAATTTCTCAAGCATTTCTAGCCCTCCAAAACAACACCATCCATTTTTACCATATGGATGAGCTATAATACAAATTATGCGAAAATATATCATTTTCAATAAAACAGTGTAAAAAAACCCCCTGTATCAAGAGGGTCTATTTACATTATTCTATTGTACCGTGAAATCACTTATACTTCCATGATTTCTTTTTCTTTATTTGTAGCAATTTGATCGATATCTGCAATATGTTTATCAGTCAGCTTCTGAACATCTTCTGTAGAGCGACGAAGATCGTCTTCTGTCAGTTCACCGTCTTTTTGTAACTTTTTCAAATCATCATTAATATCGCGACGAATGTTACGAACTGCTACCTTTCCTTCTTCAGCATACTTCTTAACAAGTTTTACAAGGTCTTTACGACGCTCTTCAGTTAAGGCAGGAATCGTTAGACGGATTATTGTTCCGTCATTTGAAGGAGTTAGACCTAGGTCTGATTTTAAAATTGCTTTTTCAATTTCCCCAATAACTGTCTTATCGAACGGTTGAATAACTAGCATTCTTGCTTCGGGTACGGAAATTGTCGCTAATTGATTTAGCGGTGTTGGAGCACCATAATATTCTACTGTTACTTTTTCAAGTAAGCTCGGATTTGCACGTCCTGCACGTAACGTGGCTAACTCACGATTTAAAGCATCTAGCGCTTTTTTCATTCGACCTTGCGCGTCTTGCATAAGTTCTTTTGACATTTTAAGTCCCCCTAACAACTGTTCCAATTTGTTCACCTAAAACGGCACGTTTAATATTTCCTTCTTCCATAATCGAGAAGACTATAAGTGGAATATCATTATCCATACATAATGATGAAGCTGTAGAATCCATTACAGCCAATCCTTCTTTTAATAAATCTAGGTACGTAATAGATTGATATTTCTTCGCTGATGGATCAACTGCTGGATCCGCACTATAAACACCATCTACTTTATTCTTTGCCATAAGAATAACTTCTGCTTCAATTTCAGCAGCTCTTAAGGCAGCAGTAGTATCCGTCGAAAAGTATGGATTACCAGTTCCTGCTGCAAAAATAACAACACGCTTTTTCTCTAAGTGACGGATCGCTTTACGGCGAATGTAAGGCTCTGCCACTTGTCTCATTTCAATTGATGTTTGAACACGGGATTCCACCCCAATTGTTTCTAAACTATCTTGAAGAGCAAGAGAGTTCATGACTGTTGCTAACATCCCCATGTAGTCAGCAGTTGCACGATCCATACCTTTTGCACTACCTGCCATACCACGCCAAATATTTCCACCACCTACAACTACAGCTACTTCGACATCTAGTTCAACAATACCTTTCACTTGAGTTGCGATTGATTGAATGACTGCGGGGTCAATTCCATATCCTAAGTCTCCAGCCAATGCTTCGCCACTTAGCTTTAGGACTACCCGATTATATTTGCTCATGTTTACCTCCATTAGCTACAAATACGTCCACATTCGGGCTACAATGCCCTTTTTTTTGAAAAATAGGGAACACAGTGTGCTCCCTATCCTAGTTAATTGCTTATTTCTTCACTTGAGACATTACTTCTTCTGCGAAGTTGTCTTCACGTTTTTCCATACCTTCGCCCACTTCATAGCGAATGAATGTTTGAACAGAAGCACCTTTGTTAGCTACATATTTACCAACTTTATGGTCACTATCTTTAACAAACGGCTGATCAAGTAAACATACATCTTCAAAATATTTACTTAAACGGCCTTCTACCATTTTCTCAACGATGTTCTCAGGTTTACCTTCGTTTAAAGCTTGTTGTTTTAATACTTCACGCTCACGATTTACTTCTTCAGCTGGAACTTCATCACGAGAAACGTAAACTGGTTTAATTGCAGCGATGTGCATAGCAACATCTTTCGCCAAATCTTCATCAGTTGTACCATCAAGAACCGTCAGAACTCCGATGCGTCCTCCCATATGTAAATAAGAACCAAACACTGCAGAATCTGCCTTTTCTACGATTTCAAAACGACGAAGAGAGATCTTCTCTCCAATTTTAGCGATTTGACTGTTAATGTATGTCTCAACAGTTTCACCGTGCATTGGTTTTGCTAACGCTTCTTCAACACTTGCAGGATTATCAGCTAAGATTTGTTTTGCCAGCTCAGCAACTAAGTTTTTAAAGTTATCATTTTTAGCAACAAAGTCAGTCTCGGAGTTAATTTCAACGATCACAGCTTTGTTTCCTTCTGTTGCTACGTATGCTAAACCTTCTGCAGCGATACGATCAGCTTTTTTAGCAGCTTTAGCGATACCTTTTTCACGAAGGTAGTCGATTGCTTTTTCCATATCCCCATCAGTTTCTACTAATGCTTTTTTGCAGTCCATCATACCTGCACCTGTTTTTTCACGTAATTCTTTTACCATGCTAGCAGTAATTGCCATCATCAATTCCTCCTTATGGTTGTATGTAATATTTTGCATATATAGTTATTGTCCAAAAAATAAAACAGTATTGTTGTCATCCTTTTTGAACGGTCAATACTTTATATGCATGTCCATTTTCATGAAAAGTAACCCTATAAAAGACTACTTTTCTTTTAAAAAAGGTGATAAAGGGCAAACCCCTTTACCACCCTTTGAAGAGCAAATGAAATTAAACAGTTTCTTCTACTTCTTCTTGCTCAGCACTTTCATTAGCAGCAGCTGAAGTAGCTTCGATAATCGCATCAGCCATCTTACCAGTAAGAAGTTTTACGGCACGAATTGCATCATCGTTACCTGGGATAACATAATCAATCTCATCTGGATCACAGTTTGTATCTACAATAGCAACAATTGGGATGTTTAATTTATGAGCTTCAGCAATTGCAATACGCTCTTTACGTGGGTCGATAATGAATAGTGCATCTGGAACACCTTTCATATCTTTAATTCCACCTAAGAACTTTTCTAAACGGTCCATTTCCTTCTTAAGAAGAATAACTTCTTTCTTTGGAAGAACATCAAACGTTCCATCTTCTTGCATTCTTTCTAACTCTTTTAAACGTCCAACACGTTTTTGGATTGTAGAAAAGTTTGTTAATGTTCCACCTAACCAACGTTGGTTGATGAAGTACATTCCACAACGCTCAGCTTCTTCTTTAACAGAATCTTGAGCTTGTTTCTTTGTACCAACAAATAAAACTTTTCCGCCGTCTGCTGCTAGGTCTCTTACGAAATTGTAAGCTTCCTCAACCTTTTTAACAGTCTTTTGTAAATCGATGATGTAAATTCCGTTACGTTCTGTGAAGATGTAGCGAGACATTTTTGGGTTCCAACGACGAGTTTGGTGACCGAAGTGTACCCCTGCCTCTAGTAATTGTTTCATTGAAATTACTGCCACATCAAACACCTCCTTCAATGGTTTTTGTTTTCCTCCGCAATCCTCATCTTTAAGTAAGACTGAAAAAGCTTTCAGCACCCTCACTTAAATTAGAATGCGTGTGTGATTAACACCGTGGATTAATATACCACAACGACCATGCAATAGCAAGTAGCAAAGAAAATTTATTGATAAAATTTTATCATTAATTCAACTTCACCTTTTCCAAGGTGAAGTTTTTTTGCTATTTCTTCTGCAGAGTAGCCTTGTTTAGACAAAGAAAGGACTTTAGCTATGTTAGATTGTTCATACATTTCCGAGTCTTCAGACTCTAACGCTGGAGGTTTATAGTCTTCATATTCTGTTTGTTCTTTTGGAGCAGAAGGTAGTTTAATTTCATCTTGTGTTCCCGTTGACACAATCACTTCAGGTTCTTTCACTAGATTTTCATCACGCTTTATGCTTGAAGGTCTTGAGCTTTCTTGCTTATATTTAACTAATTGTTCTAGTAGTTGTTCGTTTTCTTCTTTCATTTCAGATGTATAAGCAATGAGTAGGTCTTCTATTTCCCGCTTTAGCTTCTCTTCATCAACTGCAGGTGTTTGTTGATTATTAATTTTTTGTAGTAAAGTAACAATCCATAGAAAAGTAAGCAAATGTAATACGAGACTAGTAGTTACTAAAAATTGAATCATATTGTACTCCCTTAGCCTGAGTAGTCTATAAAATTCCCTTTGTATGGGTGCTGTATGTCATTATCCTGTTGTTTGCTGTGTTTCTTTTTATTATTTCGATCATGCTGTTGTTTTTCTTTTTTGTTTTCTTTGTCAGGTTCTAGCTTACTAGCATCTGTTGAATCAGATTTATTGACCTGCTTCCTTTTTTGCTCTTCTTCTTTTTTATGTGCTGTTGCAATGATATCTTGTCCAACTTGGCCACGTTGCTGCAATTGTTCTTGAATTTTCCCTGCCGTTTGTGAACGCGGAAACGAGCCTTGCATTTCAATTGGTCTTAAACTCATCTAATATCAACTCCACCAATTACCATTTTCCTTCATTATAAAGGAACGATCTGTATTTCACTATCCATAATAAATACTTTCACATTTTGGTGAGTTGCAGTAATTTTCCGACGATATTTACCGAAAGTTAATGTCACATTAGGCAGAAGAGATCGTTCAACCTTAACAACGCCAGTCTGACCCTGCTCCAATTCCTCGTTTAATTCAGCCAGCTCTTCTTCAGCTGTTACTTTTCTTTCTTCTGTTTGCAGAAGTGTATTTCTTACTCTTAACTTCATAATCCTCTCATTAGCTTGCAGGACCTGTCCTTGCTTTTCTTTTAATTCAAATACAAGTAATAACTTATTAAGCTTTTCTAACTCCTCTGTGGCTAGTTTGAGTATTTTTTTATTTTTCTCAATATCTTCTAAAACTTGCTGGTGAACTCCAATAAACAGCTCTGTCTGAGTGTGCATCGAATTACCAATCTCTTTTGCATATATTTCTTTTCCAGCAGATAACTGCCCCCCGACGAGGTTACCCTTTCCTTTATTACAGTAAATGCTGCCGTTAACCGTACATTTACTATGCAATATAGATTGATTGACATGCAAATCGCCATCAGCTTCAACATTACCTTGATTAATAAAGATCGTGTGTATGTCCTTTTGGGCTTTTATAAAACCTTTTCCTTGGCCGACAATCCCTGCTGCAACAAATATCGATCCTTCAGAAATGATAGTTGCCGCTTCAACAGTTCCTTGAATTCGAATATCTCCTTTAGCTTTTACCACAAATCCAGCTGGTACATTGCCACGAATGGTAACATTTCCAATAAAGTCAATATTTCCAGTTTTCATGTCAAGATCACCATGTACCTCATAGATAGGGTAAACATGAATGGTTTTCTTATCGATACACTGCTGGCCGTCTACTTGGGCAATTAACGATAATTTATCATCAGATACGGCAGTATTTTTTCCAGGACGTAATATAAAATCTCTACCAGGTTTTGCAGGTATTTCTTCTCCGAATACATTAATACCCGATTTCCCCGCTGTTGCTTCGACCTTTCTCCCTACTGTCTGCCCTTGACTAACCGAAGGTATCGTAATGACTTTCTTTAAATCCACTTGACCTTCTGCATTTTGATCTTGTTCAGAGTCGAATTGAACGGCCTGTAAGAAAGCGTTACGCCCATTAATTGGATATTCGCCTTCAGCAATAACAATGGGTGATGTAATAGGTTCTGCATTATCTATAACGATTTTAAGGTTATTTTCATTAATTCCTGAAACCACTCCATGTTCTTTTACCCAAGACCTCAATTGTTCCATTGTTAGTTGAACGTCATCCTCGAGTTTTTGATTTTGTATGAGGGTAGCATTCATTTTATCTTTACTGATTATGATTTCAAAGATCTCGTCTAAAGGTGTCATAGTATTTAAATCACCACTTTCGAATTGCATGAATTAGCTTATCGCCTTTTTTAAAACTTGCTGCAGTCGAAATAGAGCCTTTGAGTGGATTTGAGAAATACGTGATGTAGAAAGGTCTAAAACTTGTCCTATTTCGGTTAATGTTAGTTCTTCAAAGTAGAACAAACTAATAACAAGCTGTTCTTTTTCATTCAAATTTTTAATGACTCGAGCCAACTCTTTTTTTGTAGCATCTGCCAATACAGATTGCTCTGGTGTTAAGGCACGTTTATCTTCAATCGTTGATTTGTACGTTTCATCACGATCTGAATCATTTGTTTTTTCGTCAATCGAAAGCATGTTTGCATAAAAACTTTCAGACATAATATAAGTTACTTCTTCTTCAGAAGTCCCCATTTCATTTGCTACCTCATTAGCATTCACATAACGTCCTAACTTTTGTTCTAACTTTTGAATTGTTGACTCAACTTTTTTCGATTTTTCCCTTAAAGACCGGGGTAACCAATCTTCTTTTCGTAATCCGTCAATAATAGCCCCCCTTATTCTAAAAGAAGCATATGTATCAAACTTTAAGTCCCGCTGAGAATCAAACTTCTCAAGAGCATCATATAAGCCCATCATTCCATGACTGATTAAATCATCCTTATTTACATTGCGTGGGAGCCCTGATGCAACTCGACTTACATGATATCGAACGAGTGGCATATATAAACGAATTAACGAATCAGCTGCTTCATTATCTCTTGTCCCAATCCACTTATCCCATAATTGTTGTTCCTCACATAATGATGTTTCAGGCATGATTATACCTCCTTATCATCGAGAAGTTCACGTACATAGTTACTGTGGCTCTAAAGCTAGTAGTTATAATTAAATTATTCCCTAATGACCCTAAAAAAACGATAATAAAAACAGCAATGCTGAGGTATAGATTAATTAACCAACTACTAAAAAGCATTATATCTCTTTAACTCCTCGACTTACTGTTCGTATGTGCAGTTTTTTTGTAGTTGGATTAAACTCAATTGTGCGCCCGCTACTTCCACCTACATCTTCAGCAACAATAGGTATTCTAAGTTCTTGGAGTTTTCCTTTAACTGCATCTACATTTCTTGGACCTATCCTCATCATTTCATTTGTACTTGAGAAATTAAACATTTGAGCTCCACCCGCAATTTTTGCTTTTAATCCGTGGATTCTTGCCCCTGCACTTTTCATCTGCTGTATAAGTTCAATAATTGCAGTGTCCGCATATTTTGCCACATTTAATGTTCCTGATCTTCCAAGTTTCGAATCTGGAAGCATCACATGTGCCATACCCGATACATTTGAATAATCGTCATAGAGTACAACTCCTACACATGAGCCTAATCCTGAAGTTCTAATCGTGCGTGGTGCTTTAACGATATTCAAATCAGCCATTCCCACTTTCACTACATCATTCATCCATCTCTACTCCTAAAGACTTGAAGATTTTTTCGAAAGCATTAGGATCAGGGAGTAAAAAGAAATGACCACTCGATTGGGAAAATTCATTATCCATCTCTTGTACTTCAGTATCAATTACAATTGCATAGTCACTGACTTGAGACAATTCAATTAATCCAAAACTCAATATTGCTCCTGCTAAATCTATACTTATTGCAGGTACAGACGGCTGTAAATTTAATTTTGTAAAATCGGAAAGGGCAGACAAATAAGATCCTGCTAGTATGTTGCCTAATTCTTGCAATGCCGATAATCCCAACTCTTCAAATGGAGGTTCAGATAATTGAAAAGTAGAGTTACCTATCAAGCGTTGAATAAGTTGCTCGGCTTCTGCCACCGGAATTAGAAGAAACATACTTCCTGGAGCATCTCCTTCAAGTCTAAGAAAGATAGCAGCGACAACGTTGTCTTCGCCACCGACCAAATCTGCTATTTCTTGAAATGAAACCACTCGCACAGATGGTACCTTCATATCAATACTTTTATTTAACAAGGTAGAAAGAGCCGTTGCTGCATTTCCGGCCCCGATATTACCTATTTCTCTTAAAACATCTAAGTGATACGGCTTAATACGCTCAATATAATCCATACGATTACCTCTCCCTAGAAATCATTATATCTATCTAGCCCGTTAAACCAACTCCACGATGCGTTGGCCAATATTCTGAAGGTGCACAATTTCATCTACATGATTGGTTTTAATAGCTGAACGTGGCATTCCATAGACAATACAAGAATCTTCTGATTCAGCAATTGAGTAGGAGTCAGCATGTTTTTTTAGTTTCACTAACCCTTCTGAACCATCTGCCCCCATCCCAGTCATGATGACCGAAAGAATGCTATAGTTCGGTATGTCAGCTAATGACTCATACATCACATCAACAGATGGCCGATGGCCTTTTCGAGGAGGCAATTGATTTAACTGTACGACCAATGCGGTCCCTGCTTTTTTAACCGTTAAGTGGAAGCCCCCTGGCGCTACATAAGCGACTCCATTTTTGATGATTTCCCCATCTTCTGCTTCTTTGACTTCTATATGACATAATGTGTTTAGTCGGTTAGCTAATGACTTTGTAAATCCTGGTGGCATATGCTGCACAATTAAAATAGGTGCATCAATTGAAGCTGGAATTTTTGTCAGTACATGTTGTAATGCTTTTGGTCCTCCTGTAGATGTGCCAATTGCAATTAATTTTTTCTGGCTGTTTTTATCAAACCGACAATGATCATGCTTTCTTACATCTACTCGGTTACCGCTCAGTTTTTCGGTATTCTTAATAAAATTTGTAACATGAGATTGAGATGCTAAAATAACCTTATTAATAATTTCAGCTTTAATTTTGTGTAAGTCTAATGAAATTGACCCTGATGTCTTTGCAATAAAGTCTACAGCACCGTATTCCATTGCCAAAACTGTATTTTCCGCACCTTCTAATGTAGTACTACTTACCATAACAACGGGTATTGGACTCTCCTTCATAATCCTCTTTAGTGTTCCTAACCCGTCCAATATTGGCATTTCAACATCAAGAGTAATAACATCAGGCTTAATGGTTGTTAATTTATCTAATGCATCTTGACCGTTTCTTGCCGTTCCAATTACTTCAATTCTCTCATCTTGTTGAAGAAGATCACTGATGACTTTTCTCATAAAGGCAGAATCATCGACGACTAATACGGTAATCTTATCTTTCAAAATAACCCCCCTCACTTCAAACCTTCCCCTGTGCCCTTAACACTGAATTTCAACCGCTTTCTTATAACAGTCAGGCTATTTCTTTATAAAAAAGCCCGTAAACCTTTGTACGAACGATTGAAAGTGTGTATGTTGTTGGCCCGTGCCCGTTCCTTGCTTGCCTAAAAATACTTGAACCATTAATTCTACCGCTCGACTTGACTTTGCTTTGGGGTCAAATAGTAAAAAGGGCTTTTGAGATCTTACTGCTTTCGTTACTACTTTATCATTAGGAATACTTCCAAGGTACGCTATATCCTTATGTAAAAACTGTTTAACTACCCTTTGAAAGTTTTGTGCAGTCACTTGCCCTTCTTTTTCCGTTTCCGTTCGATTTACAATTAACGAGCAGTGGATCGTATCGTTTTTACTGTTAATATATTTAAGCATTGCATATGCGTCCGTAATAGAAGTTGGCTCTGGAGTTGTAACTACAATGGCTTCATTGGCTGAAAGAATAAATTGTATACTATCTTCTGACACTCCTGCCCCCATATCAAAGATAATATAATCAAAATGCGACATTAAAGATTCAAGTTGTGTGACAAACCGTCCAAACTTCTGTTCATTTAATTTGAAAAGTTGGGTGAAGCCAGACCCGCCCGATACAAAAGAAACATTTTCCGGACCTTTCTCGATAATATCCCAAATCGTCAATTCATTTTCTATCATATCAACTATATTATACTTACTAGAGACGCCCATTAAGATATCGACATTCGCCATCCCAATATCTAAATCAAATAAGAGAACACGCTTTCCAGCTTGTGACAACCCTAATGAAAAATTAATTGAAAAGTTTGATTTCCCAACCCCGCCTTTTCCACTAACAATCGAAATCACTTTCGTATCAGACTGACCTTCGTTGTTCTCCATCAATTTTCTTAAAGTCTCTGCTTGGTCATTCATTCTTCTTTACCCCTAATATAGAATTGACAAGTTCTTTTGGACTACCTTCCATAATGTCATCAGGAACATTTTGACCGTTCGTAATATAAGCCACCCCGACTCTATTTTTTTCTACGAAAGTAAGCATCGTCCCGTAAAAAGACGTTTCATCCATTTTTGTAAAAATCACTTTATCGATATGAATAAGTGAAAATTGCTTAAAGATGTCTTCCATATCCCTATATTTAGATGTCAGGGCAAGAACTAGGTACGTTTCAACTTCATCTGTGAAGTCAATAACTTTATGAAGTTCTTCAACATATAATGGGTTTCGAAAATTACGTCCTGCACTATCAACAAGTACGAGGTCATAGTTAGCAAATTGCTCCTTTGCTTTTTTAAAATCATCAATTGAATACGCGACTTCAAGTGGTATATTTAAAATTTTCGCATACGTTTTCAACTGTTCAACGGCTGCTATCCGATATGTATCTGTTGTTATTAGAGCGACTTTTTTATGTTTCTTTAACACACTATGCGCAGCAATTTTTGCAATCGTTGTTGTTTTCCCAACACCAGTCGGTCCAACAATATTTACAAATCGTTTTTGAAATGAAATTCCACCCATAGGGATGTCTTGTATAGCAGCTAACATGTAGTCTTTTAACCATTGATGAACTTCTTCTTTATCTGGTCTGTCAGTTTCCTGTTCATACCATTTTTTTAATAGATACTTCATCGCTTTTAAACGAAGTGATTTCCCTATTTCTTGGTCTTCTAATAGATCATATATTGATTGAAAAGGATCAGGGTACTCACGTTCAGTTTCAGTTTGTTTGTTCGTTATGGAAGACATTAATGTTTTAAGTTGTTCAATTTCTTTCATCAACTTCCCCTGGTCATGGCCAGAAGCAGTCAACTGTTTTTCTGAGTGAAGGCCCCCAGTTTTTTCTGGGCGACCTTCACTCATAACGTTTTGCTGTTTCGGGGTAGGTCGTTTAATGGTTGGTGTACGGTCAACTGCTGCAATCACTTCAATATTTTTTTTTGTAAAAAAACCTAAAAATCCACCGGTAACGATTTCTCTTGAATTTAAAATAACTGCATCTTGGCCAAGTTCCTCGCGTATTTTTTTCATCGCTTCTGGCATTGATTCAGCAATATATTTCTTTACTTTCAATCTACATTCACCACCCCAACACTTTGAACCTCTACATCTGGTTCTAACTCGTTATACGATAATATAGGCACATTTGGCATGTAACGTTCTAGCATTTGACGAACATACATCCTAACCGCAGGTGAGCATAATATAATTGGAACCTGCCCCATTTGTGAAAGATGCTCGACTTCTTGTGAAGCCATTTCGAGAATTTGTTGCGATTGATTAGGATCCATTGATAAGAAGTTCCCATGCTCTGTTTGTTGCACAGATTCGGCAATTCGCTTTTCTACAGCTCCACTAAGAGTAACAACATAAAGCGGTTCTCCAGGGGTAGAGTATTGCTTTGAAATTTGTCTTGATAACCCTTGGCGAACATATTCCGTGATTAAATCCATATCTTTTGACATTGGACCGTAATCTGCTAAAACTTCAAAAATAATAGGCAGGTTTCGGATCGATACATTTTCACGCAACAGATTTGCCAGTACTTTTTGTATTTCACCAATTGTTAATGGATTAGGTGTAACATCTTCTACAAGGGCAGGATAAGATTCTTTTAAGTGTTCGACTAATTGTTTCGTTTCTTGTCTGCCGATTAACTCATGTGCATGACGCTTAACTACTTCAGTTAAGTGGGTAGAAACAACCGACGGCGGATCGACAACTGTATACCCTGATAACTCAGCCTGTTCTTTCATATCTTCCCCAATCCATAAAGCTGGTAATCCAAAAGCAGGTTCAATCGTTTCAATTCCGATAATCGACTCATCCTCAATTCCCGGACTCATTGCCATATAGTGATCAAGTAATAGATCACCTTTTGCAATTTCATTTCCTTTAATTTTAATTACATATTCATTAGGTTGTAACTGGATATTATCTCTTATTCGAATGACAGGAACAATCATCCCGAGCTCTAAAGCAAGTTGACGTCTTATCATTACTACACGATCGAGTAAGTCACCACCTTGATTAGCATCTGCTAGAGGAATCAGACCATAGCCAAATTCGAATTCTATCGGGTCAATTTGTAAGAGATTAACAACACTTTCCGGTGATTTTAAATCCTCATTACCTTCTTCAGTTTCATCCGATGCAGCTGCTTCTTCTTCAAGTGTTTTCTTTTGAGCTTTTGATAAGTACCAACCGCCATAAACAAGCAACCCTGCAATTGGAAAAGTGACATAAGGTGTTATTGGTGTAATAACCCCTAATAGGAAGATGGTTGCACCGGCTACATAGAGCATCATCGGATAAGCTAATAGTTGTTTTGTTATATCGTGCCCTAAATTTCCTTCTGAAGTGGCACGAGTTACGACTATACCTGTTGCTGTTGAAATGAGTAGTGCGGGAATTTGGCTGACAAGCCCATCTCCAACTGTAAGTAAAGTAAACGTGTTGGCTGCTTCCCCGAGCCCCATTCCTAATTGAGACATACCGATCACTAGGCCAAAAATTAAATTAATAATAACGATAACAATACCTGCAATCGCATCACCTTTTACAAATTTACTAGCACCATCCATCGCACCGTAGAAATCAGCTTCTTGTTCTATTTTCTGACGTCGTTCTTTCGCTTCAATGTCTGAAATCATCCCAGCATTTAGATCAGCATCAATACTCATTTGCTTACCAGGCATCGCGTCTAATGTAAATCGTGCTCCTACCTCTGAAACACGCTCCGCTCCTTTTGTAATAACGAGAAACTGAATGATAATCAATATTAGGAACACAACAAAACCAACGAGTGCGTTTCCACCGACAACGAAGGATCCGAACGTCTCAATAACATTCCCAGCTTCAGCATTCCCAAGGATCGAACGAGTCGTTGAAACGTTTAATCCCAACCGAAATAATGTAACTAAGAGTAATAATGTCGGGAATATTGAAAATTGAAGTGGCTCCCTCGTATTCATTGCTACTAAAATAATAACAAGAGCAAGAGAGATATTACATATGATGAGGACATCTAGCATTGCAGGCGGTAACGGTATAATTAACATGATTATGATTAAGATAACGCCTAGTAATACAGATAAATCTTTAATGGACAATGGGAACTCTCTCCTCTTCTTCCAACATTAACTACTAAACTTCTTTATTTTTTAGTCGATATACATAAGCGAGGACTTCAGCAACAGCTTTAAACAAATCCTCAGGAACTATATCTCCAATTTTAGCCTGTGCATACAAAGCACGAGCCAAAGGTTTATTTTCAACGATAATAATATCGTGATTTTTCGCAATTGAGCGGATCTTAAAAGCAACATAATCGACACCTTTTGCTACTACAACAGGGGCATCCATTTTCTCCCCATCGTACTTTAATACTACAGCAAAGTGAGTCGGGTTCGTAATGACAACATCAGCTTTTGGAATTTCTTGCATCATCCTAGACATCGCCATTTCCATTTGTTTTTGCTTTCGTTTGGACTTAACTTTTGGGTCACCTTCCATGTTTTTATGCTCATCTTTAATGTCTTTTTTAGACATTCTAATTTGCTTTTCATGGTCATATTTTTGGTATAGATAATCAGGTATCGACAAAATCAGTAAAAGAAAAGCTACAATGATCCCCATAATTACTGTTAATTGGGCAATTTGATAAAAGCCATCTGCAACAGACTTTTGAGATAAGATCATGACCGAATCAAGGGTAATCCATAAGATTGCAAAAACGACCATTCCTACAAATGAAATCTTCAATAATGATTTTAAAAGTTCAACGATAGCTCTTACCGAAAAAATTCTCTTAAATCCTTTTATTGGATCTAATTTAGATAACTTAGGTTTAATCGCTTCAGGTGCAAATAATGGACCCACTTGTAAGTAACTGCTAAAAACACCTGCTATTAAAGCCACAAGCATGATTGGCAATAACACAGTGGCTGACGTTACAGTGACTTCATTTAAGACCATTTGTAGGTTTACTTCAGTTAAATCCAGCAACATGTAATTTTGGAAGGTGTGTATTAGCATCGCTAACAAATAATCGCCAACCATATGCCCAATGAACCACAGAAATAAAAAGACGAGTAACATTATAATTGCCGTGTTTACATCTGTACTTTTTGCTACTTGACCTTTTTTACGGCTGTCTTGACGTTTTTTCGGTGTTGCTTTTTCCGTTTTTTCTTCTGCAAAGAACTGTAGATTTAATTGGATGTAAGGCACCTGCTAGACACCTCCAAGTAATTGCATGAGCGTTCTCATCGTTAAGATAATCGTTTCAAATAACTGCTGAACAATTAAATAAAACACACTTAGGAAAAGCATTAATAATGGCAATCCCACTAAAATTTTTAGCGGCATCCCAACGACAAATACGTTCATTTGCGGGACTGACCGTGAAATCATCCCTAAAGCAACATCAACCAAAAACAAAGAACCGACAATCGGGAACGCCATCTGGAATGCAATAATAAACATTTTATTGAAGGTCACAAAAATAAACTCAATCACATTCTCATTGCCAAGCGGTAAAAACACTTGGTCTAATGGAATAAATTGATAACTATAAAAAACTCCATCTATTAACAAGTGATGCGCGTCTGTTACTAAAAGTAATAGGAGCGCAAATGTATATAAATATCCTCCAATTAAGGGTGATTGTGCTCCTGTTGCAGGATCGACAACATTAGCAATCATAAAGCCCATTTTTATATCGATAAATGCCCCAGCTACTTGAATCGAATATATTAAGATCATCGCAACTAGACCGATCAGTAAACCTACTAATACCTCTTTTATAATGAGAAGAAAGTAAGTTTCATCAACCGGGATCTCTTGCACATCAATCGTAAAAAACATAATCCATGCTAAATATACAGCAAGTCCAACTTTCACTGTATTAGGAATCGTTCGATGAGAAAAGATCGGTAATACTGTGAAAAAGGCTAGTACTCTAATAAATACTAATAAAAAAGCTGGTATAAAATTCACCCAATCTAACATTACCCAACAACCCGATGTAAATTATTAAAAATCTGATACGTAAACTCAAGTAATTGAGATAACATCCACGGGCCAAAAAAGACTAATGCGACGAACACTCCAACTATTTTAGGGATAAAAGCTAACGTTTGTTCTTGAATTTGCGTAGTCGCCTGAAAAATACTTACAAGCAACCCTAAAGATAATGCAATTAATAGCAGTGGGCCAGATACCATTAAAACCGTCCATACTCCACTTTCAGCTAAAGAAATGACTTGTTCAGCATTCAACTTATTCACCTACTTTTTAATTGGGCTAACTGAAGCTTAGTAATAATGATTTTACAATTAGATGCCAACCATCAACCATTACGAATAGTAAAATCTTAAATGGTAAGGCAATCATGACTGGAGGTAACATCATCATACCCATTGCCATCAACACACTTGCAACTATCATATCGATTACAAGGAACGGTACAAAAATAAAGAAACCAATTTGGAAAGCGGTTTTTATTTCACTTATGGCAAATGCGGGAACTAAAGCCGTCAACGGTATATCATCAAGAGTTTCAGGTCTGTCCATACCTGCATATCCCATAAAAAGGGCAAGGTCCTTTTCTCTTGTATGTTTTGCCATAAACTCCTTCATTGGTATGACAGCTCGATCAAATGCTTCTTCCTGGTCGATCTCTCCTGCTAAAAGCGGTGATAGTGCTTGATCGTTAACATCTGCAAAGATAGGTGCCATTATAAAGAATGTCATAAAAAGTGCTAAGCCAATGATTACTTGATTTGGCGGCATCTGCTGTGTAGCTAATCCCGTTCTAACAAACGATAGGACAATGACGATTCTAGTAAAACAGGTCATTAAAATGAGAATACTAGGTGCTAGTGACAAAACGGTTAATAATATTAAAATTTGTATAGTAGTAGATAAATCATCATTAAATGTCGGTAAAAAATCGGTCATTTTTTATGCTCCTTCATCGCCTCGCGGATTTGTTGTTGCGACTTAGAAACATCTTTTAACTGTTTATCTAATAACTCACTAAAATCGAGCATTTTTTTCGTATTATGTTCATTTTTCTTTGTTACTAGTTGGTTAATCCATGTTGAAGCTTTTGTTAATGGCTCTTCAAGTCGGTCAAACTCACTTTGGTGTTGCTCCATAATTTTAGCGACCTCAGTCTGGTCATCTATTTCTTTAATAAGTTGGATCGTCTCTCCCACACCAACGACGAGAATACGATCTCCTAGTTTAATCATTTGAAGTGAGCGATTGGTTCCTAATGGAACGCCACCAATACTCTGAAGGGTTTGATGGTCTCTAAAAGAGCGAGTTCGTTTACCAACAAATCGAAGCATGATATATATTAATGCGATAACGACCGCTAATGCTGCGATCATTTGAATGAATAACATAAAAAAGCTTGTTCCACTATCAAAAGGAGTTTCTGCTGTATCTACAACCGAATTCTCTCCAGTAATAACTGGTTCCGGTTCTGCTTGTATAGGTGTATCCCCTTGCTCTTCAATCGGAGAAGGGTTATTGGCTGGTAATGAGTCCAATACTGAGCCAGTTCCATCTTCCTCAGCTAGAACTGGCCCGGTAAAATTAATAGTTAAAATGAAAAGGAAACCTATAACAATTGAAAGATAGTTACGGTACAAGGGGCTGTCACCCTTTCTTAACCTAATGTCTTTTTAATTGCCTCTAACACACGGTCTGCCTGAAACGGTTTTACGATGAAGTCTTTTGCTCCTGCTTGAATGGCATCAATAACCATCGCTTGTTGCCCCATAGCCGAACCCATCATCTGATTCATTGCTTCTTGGACGGCACTAATTTGCATTTCACCTAAGTCACTAGATGGATTTAAACCGTCGCCACCTAGCATTAAATCAGCGATAATGGCAGCATCTGTTGTTTTAATCACTAACAAGTTCATACCTTCAAAGCCTTCAGTATATTGAACAGATACAGCTACGTGAGGTTGTGGAAAAGCTTCTTCCAATTGATTTCTATTAATTACCGACACTTGTGGTGTTGTAATATCAACTTTTTGATTAAGTAGTGTAGATAGCGCCGTTGCAGCACTTCCAAAAGATATATTCCCAATTTCACCTAATGCGTCTTGCTCAACAGGAGATAAATAATCCTCTACTCTTAGTGCATCAAGGTTATTATCCTCTTCTTCCACTGAGGTTTGGTCATCTTCATCATCGATTCCGACTCCCTTTAAGAGTTCATTAATTTCCTCTTGGGAAAGCATATCGTCATTCATTCTCTAGTGCCTCCTCCATAACCTCTGTTATTTGAATTGCCATTTGATTTTTGGACTTTCCTGGTTGAGCTTTATATTTTTGCTCGCCACCCACAGTCACTAACAGAGGGTCATTAATATTTTGATCTAGTTCAATTACATCGCCTATATTGAGTTGTAAGAATTCTTGAATGGTAATTTCCGATCGCCCAAGCTCTGATTGGACTAGTAACGGTGCTTTGCGTACAGTAGCCTCTAACGCTTCCATCTCACCTGGTTCTCGTTGGATTTTCTTCGTTTGCATCCAATAATGAACGGATAATTTTGGAAGAACTTCTTCTAAAGTCACGTGCGGTAAACAAAGGTTAATCATTCCAGACGTTTCTCCAATTGTTGTAGAAAGTGAAATGACAACAACTGTTTCGTTCGGTGAAACCATTTGTAAAAACTGCGGATTAACCTCTAAGTCTTCCATCACTGGATCTAGTTCAACAACAGATGTCCATGCTTCTGTAAAACTATCTAACGTTCGTTGAAACAATTGCGACATAATTCGTGTTTCAATCTCAGTTAAATTATCAATTTTATTAACTGCAACCCCTTTTCCGCCTAATAATCGGTCTAACATCGTATAAGCAATATTCGGGTTTACTTCCATTAAAAATCGACCATCTAATGGATAGGGTTCAAATACATTTAATATCGTCATTTTTGGTATGGATCGTATAAATTCTTCATATGGTAATTGGTCTACTGAAGCAACTGATATTTGAACAAATGTCCGTAACTGAGCAGAAAAAAAGGTCGTTAATAACCTAGCGAAATTCTCATGAATTCTCGATAAACTTCTTATTTGATCTTTCGAGAAGCGTAGAGCTCTTTTAAAATCATAGACTTTAACCTTTTTTTCTGTTTCCTCTTTCATCAGTTCATCAGCATCCATTTCCCCAGTAGATAATGCGGATAATAACGCATCAATCTCACCTTGTGACAAAATGTCAGCCAAGAGCCTCACCTCTCAAACTATTACATACGTTTATTGGATTATAAGTCGTCGTGTGTAAATATCAACAACTATTCCTTCTGTCATTAATTCATTAATTTTAAACTTGAGCTGGGTCTCTAGATCTGTAATCCCTTCAGAACCAGAAAGTTGAGATGATTTCATCCCAGCCAATTCTCGAATAATTATGTTTTCAATTTGAAAGTCACGCTTCGAAATTTCTGATAATGCCCTTCTATTATCCACATGAATTTTAAATTGCACTTTTGCAAATTCATTACTTAACAACATCGTTGTTAATTCCGGAGTATCATAAGAATGTGCAATAATTTCATCAATTGTTGGTTCTCCAGAGGCCGCTTCATCCTTTGATAAATAGTTGATAAGTACTAATGTGACAACTCCAATTAATGTAAGAGAAACGAGGAGAATAATCATGATATTTACTAATTTATTTTTAAACAATCAAGAGCCCTCCGCATCCTGTTTACTATAAATTGAAACTAGTCCAATCGTTCGATATAGTTCATTTGTCTTAAGCTTAACATCGTTAATTGACTCACGCACTACTATCTTTTTTCCATTGACAAGCGTAATGGTCGTATCTGGAAAAGCCTCAACCTGCTCAATTAAAAACGCATTTAATAAGAATGTACTATTATTCAGTCTTGTTAACTCAATCATCGGTACTTTTGAAGGCTGGTACTTAAGTTGCACTTCTTGCTTAATAATTCATCAGTCCAGCCTTCATCCTCCTAATTAGTGATTACTTTATGGTAATGAAGTTAACTACTTTCTGATAAGGAAAGATATGATTAACGTTTCAAGTTAACGAGTTCTTGTAGAATTTCATCTGAAGTTGTAATAATTCTCGTATTAGCCTGGAAACCACGTTGAGCAACAATCATTTCTGTGAATTCTTCAGAAATATCAACGTTAGACATTTCTAATGAACTTCCCATAAGTAGTCCGCGGCCTTCCCCAGGAATTCCAATATTAGGTTGCCCTGAGTTATTTGATGCTTGGTAGGTATTACTTCCTGATTTCGTTAAGCCCCCTGGATTATTAAATGTAGCCAGTGCAAGTTGTCCAAGAAGTTGTACACGACCGTTAGAATAAACCCCGATAATTTCACCGGATTGTCCAATGTTAAAACTGTCTAAAAAGCCATCAATATTTCCAGTTACTTGGTTAACATCAGCTGTATTGGAGCCTGAAAACTGGGTAAACTGAGAAAAATCAAATGTTAACTGTAAATCTTCTGCCCCATTAAACTCACCTGCTCCAAGAGGGCGTTCATTTAAATTTAATGTTAAGTTTACTTCTTTCATGGAATTGTTATTTACTGCATTTGGATCGTCTTGGATGACATAACCATTAGCACCAAATTTGATAAAATCATCAGTTTGTCCAGGGAATGGCGTGTTAGCACTCGTTAACCTCTCGTATGTGTAGAACAACTGACCAGTCATTTGGTCTTTGTTTTGCTCTCTTGTTGCGAGATCAATTGAAGGTCTAACAATTCCCACTGTCCAGTTCCCCGTTGAATCTTTTTGATACGCTAACTTTACATTGTGGGTAGCTCCAAGTGAGTCAACAACTTGATGAGTAATCATAAAGCCACTCTTCATCGCATCATTGATTTGTTGTTGAGTTAATTGGTTTGCCCCGTTAACTAATGCTGTTCCCCCATTCGCACTACCAACCGGTGGTACATCTGCATTAAAGTTCCCTTTATAGGAGATATTCGTGGTTGCTTCTGGAGCCATTTGACTTCCAGCTTGAATTTGTAGTGGTTGGACCTGAGTGTAATCAATTTGATCCGTTGTACCAGCTTGTAACCCATACCCCAATACTCTTAATCCATCACCATTTACGAGCGTACCATTTTGATCCAAATAGAAATTTCCTGCTCGTGTATATGTGTTCAGATTACCGTTATTAACTACGAAGAAACCATCTCCTGAGACAGCAACATCTAGTGAGCGACCTGTTGATTGCATACTACCTTGTGTATGAATCGTATCAATAGTCGCGATTGTTCCTCCAAGTCCCACTTGCATTGGGTTTGTTCCACCACGGTTATCTGTTGGTGTACTAGCGCCACGTATTTGTTGACTCATAATATCTTGAAATGTCGTACGGCCTTTTTTAAATCCAAATGTATTTACATTAGCAATATTATTTCCAATCACATCTAACTTTGTTTGAAAGTTTTTTAAACCACCAATACTGGAATACATTGATCGTAGCATGTATATTTCCCCTTCATTATCATAGTTCGTTGGTTGCTTCCGTCATTCCACAACCGAAGGCTTCCATTTCGGTCCAGCCTTTTAATCAATAAGTATCGTTCCATTTATATTCGTAAATATTTGTGTACTCGCTTCTGTTCGATCGAGTGCCGTAATAACAGTATTGTTTTTGGCATTCACAACTAGTGCGGCATGATTTAAAACAACTAACGAATCACTTATACCTTTAGACTTAGCTTCTTTTAACTTATTTTCAATAGCCGTCCATTGGTCTTGATTGATGGATATTCCTCGGTCTTGCATACGTTTTTCAGCATGTTTACTAAGTTTAATTCCCTTGGTGCTGTTAATCTCTGTTTGTAAAATGTCATGGAAATGTCCTTGCCTCATCGGCATTATCGCTTTTTTCTGATATGTTGTTTGAGGCAGTGGCCTTAGTTGTTGTGAATATATATGAGGGTCCATCACTTCACCTCCTGTTCACTACTCTTTTCCACCTGAGCTAATTTGTTTAATTTGATCTACTAAGATCCAATTCCCATTATCTAATTGAACAGAAACATTTCCATCCCGTAAACGCACTGCTTTGACTATATTCGTTTCTAAATTTCGATCAGATATTGAGTTTTCAGGTTGCCATTGAATTTCTTTTCCAATCAAATGACTATTTTGAACAAGTTTATTATCTGTTTGTGTAGCAATAAACTTTTCAAGCGTTTTATTCATGTTAGTCATTTGCTCTAACGATGAAAATTGCGCCATTTGAGAAATGAATTCACGGTCGTCCATTGGATTTGTCGGATCTTGATTTTGTAACTGAGTAATTAATATCTTTAAGAAATCATCTTTTCCTAATGCCCCTTCACCCGTTCTTTTCACATCACGAGCTCGGTTATCATAAAAAAGACTCGGGTCTACTGTATTATTCATACTCAACACCTAAACTTTCTCATTTATCGTTATATCTTCTAGTAACTGAGAGAATGATTCTTTTTCTTTTTCATTATCTTCTGATTGTTTTTCATCTTGATCCCGCTCAGCTTGTCTTCCTTGCCCATCTTTGTTCAAGTTACCTGCTGACTGTTGTTGCTGCTGAGTTACTTCAATGCGTTCTACATTAAGTTGTTGTTGTGAAAAGGCTTGTCTTAACTGCTGTATTTGAGATTCAATTAATTCTCTTGCGGTACTTGTACTTGCTAGAATACGTGCAGTAATTACACCATTAATTTGGGATAACTGAATATCAAGTCGTCCTAAATGTTGTGGAAATAGTTTAATAGATAATTGTGAGCCATTATTTAGATTTTTTAATACTCCACGTCCAAGCATTTCTTGGAATTGACGGACAAATTGACGCTGTTCAGCTTCCTTTGTCGGTTGTTCACCAATATGTATTACTAATTGTTGAACACGAGACATATTCTGTCCATCCGTATTTATATTAATGCCTTGCTGTCCATCCGTAGTTCGCTCTCCAACTCCTAGTCTTTGCAGTAATGACTGTAGGATTTGACTTTGATTCATTCGTTGGTCTTCTTTTTGAAGGGCTTGAATTAATTGGCGCATGACATCTTTTGGATCTTTTACATCATGTGTATTCGCATTGTCTCCTACTTTTAACAACTGCTCTAAGTGTTTCATAAATTGATTTATTTCTTTACTTTGAGCTGATGTATATGGATCAGAAGTGGATCGTTTTAGAGCAACTAAGAAAGCTAACATTTCAGCTGGATTATTTAAAGTATCTGCAGACTGTAAAAGAGCTTCAAGTGGAAGTTTACTTTGAAAAATTTTCTCGATTTCTAATTGTAATTCTTCTGGTAACAAGGCTAATAATTGTTGGACATCCTGATCATCAAGCTTTTCTTCTGTTAGAAAACCATCTTCAAATGGCAGTGCTTCTATGAACTTTTTTATTAATGATAAAAGTTGCTCATCGTTTGCCATTTCTTCATCAGTCGTACCTTCAGTTATCCGCATTCCAGTCCCAGTAGTAGTTTCTCCTGGAAAACTACTGCTAAGTAGCTTAGAAAAAGTGGAGTTACTACTTGATAAGCTTTTAAATGTTGCAGGGCCCTTTCCTGTATTAGATTGACTCGGACTCGGACCTATAACTCCTACGATGTTCATTTTTTCACCTCCTTTCAAGTCAATAATTAAAAAATACTTTATTGGTTTGCTAATAGCGACATTATTTCTGCAGCTTTTTCTGCTTCCATTTTCGCTAATATACCGGCTCTAGATTGTGTAGAGATTTGTGAGATATGAAGGAGAGCTTCTGATGTAGGAAGTTCAGACAAAATATTGGCTGCATTCTTCGTAGACATCGCTTCATATGTCTTAGCAATCTCCTTTAAATCATGCCTAACTTCTGCAACTGCTTCTTCTTGGGACACAACTTGTTCCTCTAAAGACGTTGCTTCGCTTTGAAGTTGAAGTATTTGTTCATCTCTTTGTGTAAGCTGCCGTTCTAATTGTTCAATTTGAATTTGTTGAGAAGCAATCGTTTCCTGTAATTCGTCGATGTTAATTTGGTTCTCTTCGTCTTCTTCAACCTCATCGGTGATGTATTCTCCTATAAAAGGTAGATTTCCACCGACTTCTTTCGCCTTATCCTTCACTTCAACTCCAAGAAAGATAAGAATGACTGCAAACAAAATAATGGCAAACAGGGTTGGGATAAAGATAACAAAGAAGAACCATTGAACTTTACTATACTCTTTCTCATTACTCATAAGCTTCACCTTATTTTTAGCGGTTTACATATAGTTGTAAAGATATTTCATCCATCCGCATATTATCGAGCCTTTTTTGTTCTTCGATATACTCTGCATGCTTTATTTCTTTCATCTTTTCGTACTTTTTCAACTCTATGGCGGCGTCAACAAGCTCTTCCTGTTTTTGATACATTTGGTTTCGAGCTAAATTGGTTGATTGTTGTTGTCTTTCAATATCTATATTTAATCGCATTAAAATCGTTTGATGTTGTTGCAGTTGGTGAATAGGAATTCCTTCATTCATTTGCTGTTCGCATCTAGCTTCTAAGTCTTCTTTGTTCTTCAAGAGATCATATAATCTAGTTGCCATCTCCTCAAATTGCTTTGTCGCCTTACTATATTCGTTCTCAGAATTTTGTTTTTCTCTTTCTTTTATCTCAAGAACTTTTTGAAGAGTATAACGGAATGACATAGCCTATTCACCTCCACCGAATTGTTGTTGTAACAAGATCACTGCTTCATCTAAATGACTTGGTTCGTTAATTCCCTGTTTCAAGTAAGAAATAATTTTCGGAAATGCTTGAATGGCTAAATCAACATCTCTTGAAGAGCCTCTCTTATAAGCGCCGATATTAATTAAATCTTCTGATTCGTAGTAGGTTGATAAAAGTGATCTTAAACGTTCTGCAGCAATGTGATGATGTTGTGGTACGATATCATGCATGACACGACTGACACTTTTCAAAACATTTATCGCTGGAAATTGACCTTTGTTTGCGAGTTTTCGATCTAACACGAAGTGTCCATCTAAAATACCTCGAACTGCATCTGAAATCGGTTCATTTAAATCATCGCCGTCCACTAGTACGGTATAAAATGCCGTAATAGAACCATTCTGACTTGTACCCGAACGCTCTAGGAGACGAGGAAGCATCGCAAAAACCGATGGTGTGTAACCTTTGGTCGTTGGCGGTTCTCCAACCGCTAGACCAATTTCACGCTGTGCCATGGCAAAACGAGTAACCGAGTCCATCATTAAATTAACATTCATCCCTTGGTTACGAAAATATTCAGCTATTGCTGTAGCTGTCATCGCTCCTTTCACTCTCATTAAAGCTGGTTGATCGGAGGTAGCAACAACTAAAATGCTTTTTTTCAGTCCGTCTTCACCTAAATCACGCTCAATAAAATCCTTAACTTCTCGTCCACGTTCACCAATTAAAGCAATGACATTTAAGTCTGCTTCGGAGTTTTTTATAATCATAGATAATAGTGTACTTTTCCCAACCCCACTACCTGCAAAAATACCAATTCTTTGGCCTTTTCCAACCGTTAATAAACTGTCTATCGAGCGAATACCTATACTCATCGGTTCAGTTATCCTTGGACGCTCTAATGGGTTAGGTGGTGCATTGTCTGTTGGAAAAGATGACAGTCCATCGGGTAATTTAGAACGATCGAGCGGTTGGCCGCATCCGTCAATAACCTTACCGATTAACCCTAATCCCACCTTAATTTCCAAAGGGTGCCTAGTGGCTTCCACAAGACTTCCTGGTGATATTTCACCCGTACCACTAATCGGCATCAGTAAAACATTCTCATCACGAAAACCTACTACTTCAGCCATAACCTTTGAAGTTGAACTTTTCCCAATATGAATAATACATAGATCGCCAATAGATGCTTGGGGACCTTTAGATTCAATCATTAAACCTACAACTCTTGATACTTTCCCATACCATTTATATGAATTGAGGTGGGGAACAACATTAATTAGATCACGAACTTCCATGCTTGCCCTCCTTCAATTTCTCAAGAAGTACATGTTTTAGTTCAGTTAGTTGACTATCTAAACTAGCATCGATCCGTCCAAATGGTGTTTCGACAATGCAACCATGTTCTCTCAATTGAGGGTCAGGGTAAATATAGAGTTGTTCGGAATGACTTAGTAATGTGATCAGCTCATTTTTATGTTGAATCGTTCGTTCATACCAATCAGGATGAACATAAACTTTTATTTCCTCCTGCTCTCTAACTTCAAGGATTGCCTTTTGAACAAGGTTGGTCCATGCTTCACTATTTTGATTAAAAGTAGTACCAATTAGCTTTTCTGAGATGGTAAATGCTAGTTCAACAATAGTTGGTTGGGCTTTTTCAATAACATCAGCGTAGTCCTTTTGTGAAGCTTGAATAATATTCTTAGCTTGGGCCATCGCTTCCTCGTATTGTAGCCTACCAGCATCCAGTCCTTGCTGATAGCCTTCTTCATAACCTTGTTGCTTTGCTTCTTGCTTTAATTGTTCAAGCTCGTTATAAACATATTGCTGTTCTTGTTCAAGCTGTTCACGAATAGCTTTTGCATTGTTTTCAGCTTCTTGAATCATCAGTTTAGCCTGATACTTGCTTTGTTCTAATATCAACTTTGCTTGTTCTTCGACTTGAATAGGCATATCTTCCTGAACTTCGGTAGTCGTACTTTCTTCATTTAGATCGATAGACTTTATTTTTTTTACCGATATTGTTCTAGCCCCCATGGGTTCTGGTCTAGCATAGGAAGACTTAATAATTTTAGACAATAATATCATCTCCTCCGCCACGTGCGATAACAATCTCTCCAGCTTCTTCTAGTCGACGAATAACTGCGACTATACGAGACTGAGCTTCTTCGACATCACGTAAACGAACAGGACCCATAAACTCCATTTCTTCCTTAAATGTATCTGCCATACGCTGTGACATATTTGTAAAGACGATTTCTTTCACTTCATCACTTGCGACTTTAAGCGACAGCTGTAAATCTTCATTTTCAACATCTCGGATAACCCTTTGAATCGAGCGATTATCAAGCGTAACGATATCTTCAAAGACGAACATTCTCTTTTTAATTTCTTCGGCCAATTCTGGATCTTGGATTTCAAGAGCATCAAGAATTGTTCGTTCGGTACTTCGATCTACACTATTTAGTACTTCAACAACGGCCTCAATACCACCAGCTGCTGTATAGTCTTGAGTAACGGTAGCTGATAGTTTTTGTTCTAAAATACTTTCTACTTCATTTACGATTTCTGGTGATGTGCTATCCATAAGCGCAATTCGCTTAGCTACATCGGCTTGAACTTCCTGAGGAAGTTCAGATAAGATCTGTGCAGCCTGTACAGATTCGAGATAAGAAAGGATTAGAGCAATCGTTTGCGGATGCTCATTTTGTATAAAGTTCAAGATTTGTGTTGGATCTGCTTTTCTAGCAAAATCAAATGGTCGCACTTGCAAGGTTGAAGTCAAGCGATTAATAATTTCCATCGCTTCCGCTTCTCCCAATGCTTTCTCAAGTACACTCTTTGCGTACCCAATACCACCTTGAGAAATGTAATCTTGTGCCATGGCTAGTTGATGAAACTGCTCAAGTATCTCTTCTTTTAATGAACTATCCACTTTTCGCACATTTGCAATTTCTAACGTTAATTTCTCTATTTCCTCTTCCGTTAAATGTTTGTATACCTGTGCTGATACATCGGGTCCAAGAGATATGAGGAGGGTAGCAGCTTTTTGACGTCCTGTTAAGCTTCCTTTTTTTGCACTCATTCAATCACCCTCCTAGTCATCTGTTAGCCATGTTCTAACGAGCTTAGCAAATTCATCTGGTTTTTCTCTTGCCATTCTCTCAAGCTGTTTTCGTTTAGTAGCCGAAGCACTGTCTTCCTCATTTGGTATATCCGGTATTTCTTCAATAACTGGCTCTATAAATGCTTCTTCTTCCTCTTCATTTCTCTTTTTCTTTTTCATTAACAAGAAGATTAATAGAATAATAATTCCAACTAATAATCCACTAACAACATATAACCACGTAGGTACAGTTTGTTCAGGTATTTGTGGAACATCCACTTTCCCTCTGAATTGCTGTGCAGACACAAAGATTTTATCGTTAATGTCTTCTGGTGTTAATTCACTTGCTACGTTTCCATCAATACTTGTACGGACAATCGTACTTAAGATTTGCTGAATATCATTTAATCGTTCAATTGGCAATTCTTCTTGACCTTCAGGTGGCTCAACCATAACCTGTATGCCTAAATCACGAATTTTATATGGGCTTTCTACAATTTCACGGCGAATACGGTTCACATCATTATTGACACGTTCTTCAATTTTTTCATATGATCCACCGCCTGCACCTACTACACCTGGGTATCCAGGAATAGCCTCCCCAGTACCTGCGACCCCGCCTTCTGGAATTTCATCGCCCTCATATGTTTCAGTAATACGCTCAATACTAATCGCTAAACCTTCCATATTTTCTTCATCAACTGGTGCTACAAGGTCTTCTTGACGATTTTCTTGTGTGAAATCAATATCTGTTGTTACAGAAACTAACACACTATCTCGTCCCATCATCGTACCTAACATTTGTGTAAGTTGACGTTGCAAATCTCTTTCGATGTCTTGTTTAATTTTTCTCTGATGTTCATATGCAGTCATTGTAGAGTAATCTTGAGAATTTTCATCCTTATACTCAAAATGCTCAAACATTTGGTTCATGATGACGATATTCTCTATAGGAAGGTTAGGAACACTCTTGGACACTAAATGAAACAATGCACGTACCTGCCTTGGTTCTAGATTGTATCCAGGAGCGGTATTAATAACAATTGATGCTGATGCTGTCATTAATTCATCAGAAATCCAAATTCTTTCTTCTGGTAAAGTAATCATGACATTAGCACCATTTACGCCATCAATATTTCTAATTAAATTTCCTAGCTCGGTTTGGACTGCAGCTCTTTCCATCAACGAGAATTCATTATCAGTAATACCAATGCCCATACGATCTCTAAAAAAGCCGTAATCAATACTTCCACTTCTAGGAATCCCTTCAGCAGCAAGTTCCACTTTTAATGTATCTACCATCGTCTCAGGAACACTAATCGTCGTCCCATTACCTGATATTTCAGATGCAATACCTCTAGCATCTAGCGTTTCTTTTATTTGTCCTGTTTCTTGTACAGATAAATTACTGTATAGAGGCACAAAACTTGATCTTGTTCCAAAAATAGTTAATAATATGACCATAGTGGTTAACAATAAAATAGAGCCGATAAAAATACCCTTTTGGGCACTTGTTCGCTCTTTCCAGAAGTTAACACCTTTTTCTTTATATTGTACTAGCTTACCGTTCATGAGCCCTCCTACCTATGTGCGACAATTACCATCATTGTAGTTTTAGCTTATCCTATAGTGTTTAGCATATGTTCAATAAAAAGAACAAAAAGAGCCGAGACATTCAACGCAATGTAATTACTAGCATCACGTTCACCTAAAGTGAGCTGAATTCTATGTTATCCAAATGCAGTGAGCTGCTTATGGTGACGACCCGTTGAGTTTATAGCCACAACAAAACAATGGAAAACTCCCCCACCACACCCTCGGACTTTTTGCAATTTTTAAACTTGCATGCGCATGATTTCTTGATAAGCTTCAATTACTTTGTTACGCACTTCTACAGTTGCTTGTAACGTAATACTCGCTTTTTGTCCTAAAATCATGACTTCATGTAGGTTTGCAGCTTCTCCGCGCGCAAGCCTTAACGTCGCCTCTGAAGATTGGTTTTGCATATTGTTTACGTTATTAATAGCGTCACTTAGGGCTACCTTAAACTGATTTTGAGCTTCAGCTGGTGTTCGTTTAATCATTTGTGCTTCCAATGGTTGCCGTTGAACAGCAAAAGGAGTAGCAATCTTATTTAGTTCCATTTATTTTACCCATCCTTATCTACCAATTTCTAATGCTTTCATTAGCATGTTTTTCGTTGCGTTTAGTGTAGTTACATTTGCTTCGTATGAACGTGTGGCACTCATTAAATCTACCATTTCTCTTAAAGGATCAACATTTGGTAGTTTTACATATCCATCCGCATCAGCATCAGGGTGCTCAGGTTGATACATCAATTTAAAAGGTGTACGGTCTTCGGTAATTCGCGAAACTTTAACACCTTCACCCGGATGACTGGATTGATTCATTGCTTTATTTAAGTATGAAGAGAAGTTTTGTTGATTAGGTTGCATGACAACCATCTTTCGCCTGTAGGGCTGCCATTCTCCATTCACAAGATTGGCTCGCGTCGTTTCAGCATTGGCCATATTCGCAGAAATAACATCCATCCTCAACCTTTGTGCTGTTAATGAAGACGCTGAAATATTGAATCCATTAAAAATCGTCACCTTTACTTCCCACCTTTAATAACAGTTTGAAGACTATTAAAACGTCCGTTCATTCGGTCAATCAATGCATTATAGTAGATTTGGTTTTGAGCTAAATCAGCCATTTCTTTATCAATGTCCACATTGTTTAAATTATGGTTATACATCGTATTATTTACCCTAGTAATAAAGGCTTCTCGCTGTTTACCTGTGCTAAAATTCACATGACGTTCGTCCGTTCTATTAGCATCGAGGTTGTTTGTCGAAATAGCTTGATCTAATGTATGTTGGAAATTCACTTTTTTCGTTTTATAATTTGGTGTATCAACATTTGCAATGTTTTGTGAGATTGCTCTTTGCCTTAAAGCTGAACCATCTAACGCCCTTTCAAGTGTGCTAAAAGCTGGGCTTGAAAACAAATTCATCTTAAGTCGCTCCTTGTCATTTTCCCTCGATTATTGGCTAATCCTGCTAATAAATTGTAATCGATCTTATACTAAATGTCTAATCATCATTTGAATTATAGGTGAATTTAACTAAAAAGACCTATATAAAACCTATTACTAAAGTCCTTACAATTCACTGGAATTCTCTAAATTTCTGTCGGATTGTGTAATACTATGTATATTATAATATAAATCCTATAAAAAAAAAGTAATTCTCGGTTTCCTTTTAATGTATTTTCACTATTGTCAATTAGGCTTATTTCACTATTCACTAATATATGGAACTCTAATATTTTTCGACAACTCCAGAAAGCATTGGTACCATAATCTTTTTAAGTACCCATCAACATCTTCGTTTGATATTTCAGATCAATACTGTGCTTTGTAACTTCCATTTTGTAAAGATATCCATGAGAAACAAACAAAATAAAAGGCTGTTTTCGTAAACTTTGTTGCTTTTGGACCGATTTTTGAAAAGAAAATTGCCTTTTCACGACAAATTCATTTGTCTGAACGGCAATTTTCTTTTCAAAAGCTTCACGCTATGCGTGAAGAGCCAAGCATTCGCTTGGCTTACGGTCCAAAAGCAAGGAGCAACAATCTTTGAGAAAAGAGCCAAATAAAAAAAGAGGTCAACTCATTTTGAGATGAACCCCTTTACAACATAAATACACTAACTAGATTAGATGCGTTATGGTCATACAGGAGAGCACTGCTTTGTGAGTAACCTCTTTACTTCATATTATCCTTGTTTAATCTTATCTAACTCGGCTAAAAACTTATCGTTTAGAACTTTAATGTATGTCCCTTTCATACCTAGTGAACGCGATTCAATCACACCAGCACTCTCTAGCTTACGAAGGGCATTTACAATAACCGAGCGCGTAATTCCAACACGGTCTGCAATTTTACTAGCTACGAGTAAACCTTCTTTTCCTTCTAACTCTTCAAAGATATGTTCAACAGCTTCTAACTCACTGTAAGACAATGAACTAATTGCCATTTGAACAACAGCTTTACTACGAGCTTCCTCTTCGATTTCTTGTGTTTTTTCATGAAGGATTTCCATACCTACTACAGTAGCACCGTATTCTGCTAAGATTAAGTCATCATTATCAAACGATTTATTTAATCTTGCTAAGACTAGCGTCCCTAACCTTTGTCCTCCACCTAGAATAGGAACAATTGTTGTTAAGCCAGATCCAAACAGATCTTTGTTTTCAACCGGAAACGCCGTATATTCACTCTCGATATCAAGATTTGCACTTGTTTCTTCAATTCTAAATAGGTTAGTTGTATACTCTTCCGGAAACTGTCGCTCTTCTAACATTTTTTTCATTCTTTCGTTTTCAATTTCCTGCTTAATAGAAAAGCCTAATAATTTACCTCGACGACTTAATACAAAAATATTCGCTTCAATTACATCGCGTAACGTTTCAGCCATATCTTTAAAGTTTACGTGTTGTCCTCCAGACTTTTGCAGCATCTCATTAATCTTTCTAGTTCTAGTTAGTAAATCCATTCCCTTTTCCTCCTAATAAGTCCATACTATAAAATGTATTGGCTTAAATCTCTATTTTTTGCGATTGTTGCTAACTTTTCTTCAACATAAGCTGGTGTTATCACAATCTCTTCTAATGTGATATCAGGTGCTTCAAACGATAAATCTTCAAGCAATTTTTCTAATAGCGTATGCAATCTTCTCGCACCGATATTTTCTGTATCTTGATTTACATCTGTTGCAATTGTCGCAATCTTATGAATAGCTTCGTCAGAAAATTTGACTTTTATACCTTCTGTTTCTAGTAATGCTGTATATTGTTTGATCAAAGCGTTATCTGGCTCCACTAAAATGCGAACAAAATCATCAATTGATAAATTAAAAAGCTCCACTCGTATCGGAAAACGCCCTTGTAGTTCAGGAATTAAATCAGATGGCTTTGCCATATGAAAAGCACCTGCACCAACAAACAATATGTGATCGGTCTTTACTGGGCCATATTTGGTTACAATCGTTGAACCCTCTACGATTGGTAAAATATCACGTTGTACACCTTCACGGGAAACATCTGCACTATTTTGGCTTTTACCTGCAATTTTATCAATCTCATCAATAAAGATAATACCCAATTGTTCCGCTTTTGAAACAGCTTCTTGGTTTACTTCATCCATATCAATAAGCTTTTGAGCTTCTTCTTCGGTTAAATATTTACGTGCTTCTCGAACGGTTAGACGACGCTTTTTCTTTTTCTTCGGCATCATGTTACCTAGCATGTCTTGCATATTAATGCCCATTTGCTCCATACCAGAACCTTGAAACATATCTAAAAATCCGGATGATTGTTCCTCAACATCAATCGATACCATATGGTCTTCTAGTTCACCGAGAGCCAATTTATGTGCTGTTTGACGTCTTTTTTGCTGAATATCCTGACTTTCGGTTGTGTCCGATGTTTCTTGAACAGGTTGTCCTTGATTTCCAAAAAGCATCTCAAGTGGATTTTTATATTGCGTTTGTTTTTTAGCTGACGGTACAAGTAAGTCAACAATTCTTTGATTTGCTTGATCCTCAGCCTTATCACGAACGCTGTTCATCTTCTCTTCCTTCACGATACGGATCGAAGTGTCGACCAAATCACGAACCATCGATTCTACATCTCGCCCTACATATCCGACCTCTGTAAATTTAGTCGCTTCCACCTTTACAAAAGGCGCTCCGACTAATTTTGCAAGCCTTCGAGCAATTTCTGTTTTACCTACACCAGTAGGTCCAATCATCAAGATGTTTTTTGGTGTTACTTCATCCCGAAGCTTTTCATCGAGTAAACTGCGACGATAGCGATTTCTAAGAGCTACAGCTACAGATTTTTTCGCAGACTCTTGACCTACAATGTATTGGTCTAGACGTTCAACAATTTGTCTTGGCGTTAAGTTATTTTGCATCTCAACATCCTCCGCTCTCAAAAGTTTTTATAACTCTTCGATGACAATCTGTTTATTCGTGTATACACAAATATCGCCAGCTGTTTCTAGTGCAGCCATCGCAATTTCTTTTGCCGAAAGTTGTGGTGCATGTGTTTTTAATGCACGACCTGCAGAAAGTGCATAATTACCTCCTGAACCGATAGAAAGTATTCCGTCATCAGGCTCAATTACTTCACCGGTTCCAGAAACGAGTAATAAATGTTCTTTATTCATGACGATCAGCATGGCCTCTAGTCTTCGTAGAACTTTATCACTTCGCCACTCCTTTGCCAATTCAACTGCAGCCCTTTGTAAGTTACCATTGTACTCTTCTAATCGGCCTTCAAATTTTTCAAAGAGAGTAAAAGCATCTGCTACTGAACCCGCAAAGCCAGCGATTACTTTGCCTTGATAGATCTTTCTCACTTTTTTTGCGGTATGTTTCATAACTACAGCATTACCAAATGTTACTTGCCCGTCACCTGTCATGGCACATTGCCCGTTATGCTGAATGGCGAAGATCGTTGTTGCATGAAAATTTGCTTCTGACATAAAGAACCCCCCTCTTAATGATAAGTAAAACAAAGTTGCAAACGTTGGTTGCGAGTTCGTACATCGGCATATATGAAAACTATAATATTGTTTTATGCTCTTGGGTGGTGTTTCATATATACATCTTTCAATCGATCCTTTGTTACGTGCGTATATATCTGAGTTGACGATAAATGTGAATGTCCTAATAATTCCTGCACCACTCGTAAGTCAGCCCCATTATTTAATAAATGAGTTGCAAATGTATGGCGTAGCTTATGTGGACTCATATGCATGGTTAATGATGCTTTTTCAATACGCTTATTAAGAATATCTCGAACACTTCTATCAGTTAATGGTCCACCGCGAAAATTTAGAAACAATGCAGGGTGCGGGCCCACCTTAGACTTCCTTATGAGTTGAGTTCGGGCATCATCAATATAGTTCTGGAGTGCATCTAATGCATAGCTCCCTACTGGTACATAGCGTTCTTTTCTACCTTTCCCAATAACAAAGACAGTACCTATTGAGAAATCAATATCCTCTATTTTCAATTGACAACATTCACTCACTCGTAATCCCGATGAATATAATAACTCTAGTATTGCTTTATCCCGTTGGTCGAGGACGTTTTTATCATCAAATGAAGAAAATAACTGTTCCACTTCTTGTTCATACATAAAGGTAGGCAAACGTTTTCCTAATTTAGGAATATGAGCTGCGGCGAATGGGTTCTCATTCACTTTCGCTTCTCTTAATAAAAAACGATAAAGACTACGCAAAGCAGAAATTCTCCGAGCAATCGAAGTTCGGGCATATTGTTTATCGTATAGCACTGTTAAATAGTGCCTTACAGTATGATAAGTAACAGAGAAAAAATCATCAATATTATTTTCTTTCATATGTTTTAAAAAGTCATCGATATCGAGTAAATAATTATCAATCGTGTGCTTTGAGCAATTTTTCTCAACTTGTAAATAAAAGACAAAATCATCAATTAACGTTCGGTTGGATGTATCTTCCATAGTAACACCTCACAAAAGCTACTAAATTGTACCACAACTTAGTAGCTCATTCAAGGAAATTTACATTTTTTTCATAAAATTCTGAATTGTTTCAATCGCTCGGTTAGCAAGTGTTTCATTTCTTTCTTTTTTATTCTTAATTCTTTGATCCAACGGCTTTAACAATCCAAAGTTAGCATTCATTGGCTGAAAGTTTTTCGGATTGGCTGTTGTGATGTACTGAGCCATACTACCGATAGCTGTTTCCTCAGGGAAGACGGCCAATTCTTTCTGCTCAACATACCTCGCTGCATTAATTCCCGCAACCAGTCCGGAAGCAGCTGACTCTACATAGCCTTCAACACCTGTAATTTGACCAGCAAAAAAGAGATCATCTCTTTCTTTGAATTGATACGTAGGTTTTAACACTTTTGGAGAATTGATAAACGTATTACGATGCATGACACCGTAACGAACAATTTCAGCGTTCTCAAGGCCAGGTATGAGTTTTAATACTTCCTTTTGTGGACCCCACTTTAAATGAGTTTGAAAGCCAACAATGTTATACAATGTTCCAGATTGATTATCTTGTCTTAGTTGAACAACCGCATATGGTCTTTTCCCTGTTTCAGGGTGTTCAAGCCCAACCGGTTTCATTGGCCCAAATAACATTGTCTTTTTCCCGCGTTGTGCCATTACTTCAATTGGCATACATCCTTCAAAGAAAATTTCTTTCTCAAACTCTTTTAAGGGTACAGTTTCTGCGTTAATTAAAGCCTCATAAAAGCGATCGAATTCCTCTTCGGTCATTGGGCAATTTAAGTAAGCAGCTTCTCCTTTATCATAGCGAGATTTTAGGTAAACTTTATTCATATCAATAGAATCTTTTTCAAGAATAGGAGCTGCAGCATCATAAAAGTATAAATATTCTTCGCCTGTTAACTCTTTTAATTTCTGAGATAGACTTTCCGACGTCAATGGACCAGTTGCAATAATTGTTGGCCCTGCTGGAATCTCACTTACTTCTTCATTCATTACTGTAACTAATGGATGTTTACGTACTCTACTCGTTACACTTTCTGCAAATTCATGGCGGTCCACCGCTAAGGCCCCACCTGCAGGAACCGAACAATCATCAGCTGAAGAAATAATAACAGAATTTAATATTCTCATCTCTTCTTTTAATACTCCCACTGCATTTGTAAGTGTATTTGCTCTTAAAGAGTTACTGCAAACGAGTTCAGCAAATTTATCAGTATGATGAGCGGGTGTTTGCTTGACTGGACGCATTTCATAAAGATGGACTGGAATTCCACGGTTGGCAATTTGCCAAGCAGCTTCACTTCCTGCTAACCCTGCGCCGATCACGTTAATATGTATTTTCTCCAAGATTTAAACCCTCCGTACCAAATTAAAAGCTTCATAGTAATGACTGTATTATTTCTTTAGGGTGACTCATATAATTTATCGGAATAGATGTGCGTGGTTCCTTTTATTTACGATATATTGCCTTAAGTATAGGCTCGAGTCACCCTGTTCATACCATCGGTTTTTATGTTTAAAGAAGTCAGACCTCTAATATAATATACTAACACTTCATTTCTTTCAATTCATTTCACTAATTTGTCTCTTCTTTATAATCACACGATGTACATTGCACTTGTATACCTTTTTTCATTTTCTTTTCAACAAGCATGTGCTCACATTTCGGGCACTTTCTTGCAATTGGTTTATCCCAAGAAACAAATTCACATTCTGGGAAACGGTCGCATCCGTAAAATATTCTTCGCTTTTTACTTTTACGTTCTACAATATTTCCTTCATGACAAGTTGGACACTTCACACCTATATCTTTTACGATCGCTTTTGTATTACGGCAATCTGGGAAGTTTGAACAGGCCATAAACTTTCCGAAGCGACCCATTTTATAAACCATTTCATGTCCACACTTATCACAGTCTTCTCCAGCTGGTTCGTCTTTAATCTCAACTTCTTTCATTTCTTCTTCCGCATGCTTAACTTGCTTTTCAAACCCATTATAAAAACCATCTATGACACGGATCCAATTTTCTTTCCCATCCTCAATTGCATCAAGATCATTTTCCATCTTGGCTGTAAAGTCTACATTCAAGATGTCAGGGAAAAATTCATGAATTAATTCAATTACGATTTCACCTAGCTCAGTTGGTACAAAGCGCTTTTCTTCAAGAGCCACATACCCTCTACGTTGAATGGTATCGAGGGTTGGGGCAAATGTGGATGGCCTGCCTATCCCTAGTTCTTCTAGTGTTTTAACTAGCCTAGCTTCTGAATACCTAGGTGGTGGTTGTGTAAAATGTTGGTTAGGTGTGATTTCTTCTTTTTTTACGGTTTTACCTTCCTCTAAGTTGGGCAAGAATTTGTCTTCTTCATTTTTTCCATCATCATTGCCCTCAATATAAACTTTCATAAAACCGGCAAATTTTACTTTTGACCCTGTTGCTCTGAAGATCACATCTTCATTTTTTAAATCCACAGTCATCGTATCCATAATAGCCGGCGCCATCTCGCTGGCTACTAGGCGATCCCAAATGAGCTTGTAAAGGCGAAACTGATCTCGTGACAAGTAGCTTTTGACTGTTTTAGGATCTTTATATACTGAAGTCGGTCTAATTGCTTCATGGGCATCCTGTGCTTTCTTATCTTGCTTAACCGTTCTCTCACCTTGACGTGTATATTCTTTTCCGTATGTTTCTTCGATATAAGACTTTACTTCCTGCTTTGCCGTTTCCGAAATTCGAGTAGAATCGGTACGCATATATGTAATTAAACCGACCGTTCCTTCTTTTTTTCCTAGATCAATTCCTTCATATAATTGTTGGGCAAGCATCATCGTTTTCTTCGCGCGGAAATTTAATTTTCGCGCAGCCTCTTGTTGTAAGGAAGATGTTGTAAAAGGTGCCACAGGATTTCGTTTTCTTTCTTTCTTTTTTACAGAGTCAACCATAAAGCTGTTACCCTTAAGTTTTCCAAGAACATCATTTACTTGTGCTTCCGTTTTTAATTCAACTTTCTTCGATCCAATTCCATAAAATTTGGCCTCGAATTGATCGTCATTCATAGAGAACGTTGCTTGAATGCTCCAATACTCCTCTGGAATAAATGCCTTAATTTCATTTTCTCGGTCAATAATCATTTTAACAGCAACCGATTGTACTCTTCCCGCACTTAAGCCTTTTTTTACTTTCTTCCATAATATAGGGCTAATATTATATCCGACTAGACGATCGAGAATTCGCCTTGCTTGCTGCGAATCAACTAGATCCATATTAATAGATCGCGGTTCTTTAAAAGCATCTTTAATGGCTTGTTTTGTAATCTCATTAAATACAACTCGGCACTCTGAAGTCTCATCAATATCTAGACTGTGTGCTAAGTGCCAGGCTATCGCTTCACCTTCGCGATCCGGGTCAGCTGCGAGATAAATTTTCTTTACCTTTTTAGCTGCTGCTTTTAATTCCTTTAATACAGGTCCTTTTCCACGTATAGTTATATATTTAGGATTGAAGCCCTCTTCTACGTCTACTCCCATTTGACTTTTTGGTAAATCTCTTACATGTCCCATGGACGCTTTAACTGTGTATTTCTTACCTAAATATTTTCCAATCGTCTTGGCTTTTGCGGGAGATTCAACTATTACTAAGTAATCAGCCATGTTCGTTTCCTCCCCCTTTGAGGATTAATATAAATCTTCCCTATTATTAAATACATTTTTAGCATTTGTCAAACATTACTTATAAAATAATTTGAAATATAGATCAATTTTACCCAAATTTAGCAAGATAATTCAGTTAAAATATCACTAGAGTTAAGCACAAGTTTAGCCCCGTTTTGAATTAGAAAATTCGTTCCAGTTGAGCGTTCTTCTAAAATCGAACCTGGTACCGCGAAAATTTCTCTTCCTTGTTCTAACCCTTGATCAGCGGTTATTAGTGCCCCACTTTTCTCTTTTGCTTCTACGACTAATATACCTTGACTTAGACCGCTAATAATGCGATTTCTTTCTGGGAACTGCCATCTTTGTGGTTTTTGATGAGGAGGGTATTCAGAGATTAATAATTGTTCTTTGGACATAAGTTGAGCTAGATGTATATTTTTTTTCGGGTATACGTGCAAAAGACCTGAGCCGAGAACACCGATCGTTTGTCCTTTTAACTTCATCGTCAATTCATGTGCTTTCGTATCAATTCCTTCTGCAAGCCCACTCACAATCGTCCAACCTTCGTTAATGATAGGAGGCAGGAGCTTATCTATACTTTTTAATCCTATTTGTGATGGGAACCTCGTACCGACGACGGCGAGTGTATGGAATGATGTTAAGAGTTTCAGATCTCCTTTACAATAAAGTACCCATGGTGGATCATAAGTGTTTTTTAAAAGGGAAGGATATAAAAAATCAAATGGAGTAATTGGAGTGATTTGCTGGAGTGAAAGGTCTTGAATGATCTCGTCGATATTTATGTGATGAACATCAAAGTAAAAAGCATTTGCGTAGTTTTCTTTCATACGAAAATAATGAATGAGGTCAGTAGGCTTGTACTTATAAATTATTGCCAATGTAGGATCGTGTTGAATGAAAGAATCAATTGTTTTCCAACCTACACCTCTACAGTGAGTCAAGTGGATTAACCTTTTTTTCCTTACGTCCATTGGATCACCTTTATTCGATTAAATTGTATACAGAAAGAGGCTGACCATACAACCTGTGTCAACCTCTTTTGCTTATTAGTTTTTATGAGTGATACACTTTTCAAGAAGTCCTTGTTCTTTAAGAACAGAGATTAGAGTTTCACCCATAACAGATGGAGTTTCCGCTACTTTAATACCGCAACTTTCCATTGTTTTAATTTTTTCAGCAGCAGTACCTTTACCACCAGAAATAATAGCACCAGCATGCCCCATACGTTTTCCTGGAGGTGCCGTTTGCCCACCAATGAAACCAACTACAGGCTTAGTCATATTAGCTTTAACCCACTCAGCAGCTTCTTCTTCTGCAGTACCACCGATTTCACCAATCATAATAACTGCATAAGTGTCTGGGTCTTCGTTAAATAAGTTTAGTACATCGATAAAGTCTGTTCCGTTAACAGGGTCTCCACCGATACCAACAGCTGTAGATTGACCAATTCCGTTAGTTGAAAGTTGGTGAACAGCTTCATATGTTAATGTACCAGAACGAGAAACTACACCTACATGACCTTTGTTATGAATGTAACCTGGCATAATACCAATCTTACATTCTTCTGGCGTAATAACACCAGGGCAGTTTGGTCCAATTAGACGAGTTTTCTTACCTTCCATGTAACGTTTAACTTTAATCATATCGTTTACAGGAATTCCTTCAGTGATACAAATTGCTAAGTCTAACTCTGCGTTTACAGCTTCCATGATCGCATCTGCAGCAAATGCAGGTGGTACATAAATAACTGTTGCATTAGCACCTGTTGCTTTAACTGCTTGTTCCACTGTATCAAATACTGGAACACCTTCGATTTCAGTTCCACCTTTACCTGGTGTAACTCCACCTACAATGTTTGTACCATATTCAATCGCTTGTTGTGTATGGAATAACCCAGTAGCACCAGTAATCCCTTGTACAATAACTTTTGTATCTTTATTAATAAGGATACTCATTCTCCACGTCCCGCCTTTCTATTTCACTAGAGATACGATTTTTTGTGCACCATCAGCCATAGAGTCAGCTGAAGTGATGTTTAAACCAGACTCTTCAAGAATTTTCTTACCTTTATCTACGTTTGTTCCTTCAAGACGTACAACAAGTGGTAATTCTAAGCCTACTTGTTTTGTAGCTTCTACTACACCTTGTGCAATGATGTCACACTTCATAATTCCACCGAAAATGTTAACGAAAATTCCTTTAACATTTTGGTCTGAAAGGATGATCTTAAATGCTTCTGTAACTTTTTCAGCAGTAGCACCGCCCCCAACGTCAAGGAAGTTAGCAGGGTCACCATTGTAGTGCTTAATGATATCCATCGTCGCCATAGCAAGTCCAGCACCATTAACCATACAACCGATATTACCATCTAACGCGATATAGCTAAGGTCATATTTAGAAGCTTCGATTTCTTTAACATCTTCTTCGTCTAAGTCACGATATTCTAAAATATCCTTCTGACGATATAATGCATTAGAGTCAAAGTTTAATTTCGCATCAAGTGCCATTACTTTACCGTCTCCAGTAGTAACAAGCGGGTTGATTTCGGCGATTGAGCAATCTTTATCAGCAAATACTTGATATAAGCCCATCATAAATTTAACAGCTTGATTCACTAACTCTTTAGGGATATTAATATTAAATGCTAATCTTCGAGCTTGGAATCCTTGTAAGCCTACAGCAGGATCAATATACTCTTTAAAGATTTTTTCTGGAGTTGCTTCAGCAACTTCTTCAATTTCAGTTCCGCCTTCTTCAGAAGCCATCATAGCGATGCGAGAAGTTGCACGGTCTAATACAAGACCAACATAATATTCTTTTTGAATATCGCAACCTTCTTCGATAAGTAAGCGCTTTACTTCTTTACCCTCAGGACCAGTTTGATGAGTAACTAGAACTTTCCCTAAGATATCTTGTGCGTATGTACGAACCTCATCAAGATTTTTAGCAACCTTGACACCGCCAGCTTTACCACGGCCACCAGCATGGATTTGTGCTTTAACAACACAAACGCTAGAACCTAATTCTTTTGCAGCTTCTACTGCTTCTTCTACAGAAAAAGCCACTTTTCCATTTGGTACTGCCACTCCGTACTTGCGAAGAAGCTCTTTACCTTGATACTCGTGGATATTCATTCTCTCTCCATCCTCCTATCAATTGTATCCATATTAAGAGAGACTAACTAGTCTGTCCAATACAGATATTTCGTGATGAATTGTCAAATTCCTTTTTTATTTTAACATTTTTTAAAATTTTATGGAGGGGTTCCCCCTCCAAAATTTAATAAAATAGACACATTTCCTTTATTTTTCACTCTTATTCGCGTTTTTTCTTGTTTTTTTCTCTTTTTTTGGTCTCGTCCCTGTTAAGCCATCATTACCATAACTTACATTTATAGATGGATGCATGAACATAGCTCCAGGCGGAGTCATTTTTTCTTCCACTACTTCACATTCCGTAGGATCGGCAAACCCTTTATTCTCGATTGGAGCATTCTCTTCTTCGACCCAATGATCCCCTGACATTTGCGCGGGATCAATATTTTCATCCCAATAATCCAACGGCGTTTTCGGGTTAGGGTTAAATTCTCTGTCCTTCCCCATTATTCACAATCCTCTATACTATTTGTTTTCTTTGTTTGATCCAACACTTTTCTTGTCATACTTCGGCTTACTGCATCCATTTCTTGAACACTTTGATGAACTCCAAATTCCATGGCAATTTCTTCACGATAGCTCTCAAGCATTTGCTCACATTCAGGAACGACTAATAAATTCTTTTTGGGCATCGTATCACTCCTTTCATTATCTTCACATAGTATGTCCAACGTGTATTAAACCATGAGAATTTACTTAACTTTATGGCTTTTCATCATTAATCCCGCTATCGTTATTGTGGTTTTTATCGATTCGGTATATAAAAGCAAACAACTCAGCAACGACTTCAAATAATTCAGTTGGGATTGTTTCATTAATTTCTAATTGACTTAATAGTTCAACTAATGAGGGGTCCTCTTGAATGGGTATATGATGTGCCTTCGCACGTTCTATAATCTCTTCAGCAACAAAGCCTTTTCCTTTTGCTTTAACTCGAGGAGCTTCGTCTATTTTTTCATTATACGAAAGAGCGATTGCAGTTTGAGGTTTCTTTTCGTTTCTCATACTCTTACATCAACTCCTTCATAACCGTTTCTGTGCGTATACGCCTTATGAGCAGACGTATCCTTTTTAAACTGCTGTTCTGTGAATTGAATCCAATTTACAGAAGATAACGTATATTCCATTTTGGAAAGTTGCTTTTTTAATAAAGGTTGAAGTACATTTAACAACATGACTGGGCGTTCATGTTCATTGAACACTTGAACGGAGATAATCTTTTTTTGTATTTGAACATCAACTACCGTTTCTCTTAATTGCGCTAAATTTAAATAAAAAAGAATACGACAATGGTCAGGGTCAATTTTTCCATCAGCTTTTCTTTTCCCTTCCCATTGAACCGTAAGCTCGGTTAGCCATTCTCCCAATTGAAGTGGCACTTGCAATGCTGTTTGTTGAATAGGTCCCTGTTGTTCTTGTGCAATTAACTGTTGCCCTGTAATTCGATAAATAACTGATTCTACTTTATCCTTCATCGTCTTTGGGAGATGAATTTGATTGAGCTGTAATAATAAACCTTTAAGGCGTTCTCCTTGACTATTTTCATTAGCGCTATTTTGTCCTTGAAAGAATTGTAAAAGTTCTCTTTCTTGTGAGTACCCTAATCCATTAACAATTCGAATAAGCTGGTTAGCAATAGATGAACGTTCACCCTGCTGTTCGTTTTGTACAGATTGATTCCAGAGATGTGATAAAGCCTCTCTTTCTTGAGCAGATAACTGAACGAATGTACTCTGTAAATTAAAGAGGTTATTCGTTACAGTTTGCGCATTCGTGTTATTCGAAAATAATTGCAGCAGCAATTGGAATTGTTGTTGTTGTTCCGGTTTTGTTAGAGGTTGGTCTAGACGTGAATATAGTAGTTGGAACAGAGTTTTACCATCTAAAGATTCAAGTGGGATGCCTCCTGTGCCATTTTGCAATAAAAACGGCCATAACTTACTGACCGTCTGGCGGTTAGAGGGATCCATCAACTGTGCCTTAAAGTTTTCAAATAACTGATCTGTTGAAACATTTCCACCCAATATACCTGTCCTTTGTAAAAGCTGCACGGCTCCTTCTCTCAAGTCTTTTGAAACCGATTGTGACGAAGCTGAGTGTAGTAGTTGAAGTACTGGATGTTTCCCCTCATCAATTTGTGTTTCTTTCATAACAGCCTCGATTCCATTCATAAAAGATCTTAATGAAGGGTGTTCTTTTTGCATCGTTTGAAGCTGTCCCTGAAGTTCTGTAATCTGGTGTAATAATGGCCCAGGCGTACGCTCCATGGCTCGCATTGCATAAAAACTTTCTAGTGTGAGTGGCAAGTTTCTATGAAGCAATGTCGATAAAATGTGTAACCCCTCTTTATTCGTAAGCCCTGTTCGTTGTAATAATTGAGCCCCTTTTTCAAAAACTTCTTTAGTAAAAGGAATTTGTTCAGTGGCCAAATGGCGAATTAATAAATCATTAACTTTGTTAGCAGGTAAACCTAACTGTTGAAGTACTTGAGCTTGTGTTTGCTGGCCATCTCGCCTTACAGCATTATCGTCAAGAATTTTGAGCTGTGGTACCCCTTCTGCACGAACAACTTCTAACCAATATTTTTGTCCAGCAGTAAGAGGTACTTCGAGTTTTGCCGTTACAGTCATATTTCCTAATTGAAGGGATGCCAAGTGATTTGGAAAAAATTTTAGAACTCTCCCTTGAAACAGTTGACCTTGGGAAAGATGCAGTGTTTGAGGTTTTCTTATCGTTGTTTTCTGGGTTGTTTCTTGAATTATACTAAACAAAACGTACATCCTCCCTTCACATTTACTATTTTGCTATACTCTCTTTTACTGGGCTAAAACTCATACGATGCTCTTCCAGAATAATTCCGTATCTTTCTATGGCTTGCAGATGCTCTTTTGTCCCATACCCCATATGCCGCTCAAATCCGTAATCAGGGTAGGTTTCACCTAACTCCTCCATATATCGATCTCTCGTTACTTTTGCAACAACAGAACTTGCCGCGATCGATATACTTGTTGCATCACCCTTAATGATTGATGTTTGTGGAATTGGAATTGAAAGTTTCATAGCATCTATAAGCAAGTGCTGCGGTTTTACTGTTAAACCTTCTATCGCCTCTTTCATTCCTAGTTTAGTTGCTTCATAAATATTTACTTTATCAATAACAGCAGCTGAAATAATACTAGTATGGACAGAAACCGCTTCTTGCAAGATTACATTATAAAAACTCTCTCGTTTTTCTTTCGATAGCTTTTTCGAGTCAGTAAGTCCTGGTAAATAAAAGTCTTTCGGCAAAATAACTGCACAACAAACAACAGGACCTGCTAACGGACCTCGCCCCACTTCATCAATACCTGCAATCCATTCTATACCTTTGTTTCTTAGATCAACCTCATAAGAGCTCATATCTATAAACATATCACGTAGTTGCTTTTCTTTTTGCAGTTGCTTTTCATATCGATTAACTAACTTTTGTACGCCTTTTCGGTCATCTGTCTTAATCTTCGTAAAAAGTTCCTCAGAAAGCTCAGTTTCATCTTTAAAAAGTAATTGTTCAACTTGTTTAATTGTTAGTTGGCTCATAATCACGTTTCTCCTCTAATGTCTTACTTATTATATCGGTCAAATTCTTTTTTGTTTTTACTAGTACTAGCATTGTGGAAGTATTTATTTTGGTTCTATGTTGAGGTACACTGCTTCTATTGACACAAAAAAAGCGCAAGGCGCCTGGCTTATCGGCGACAAGTGCTGGAGCTAGACACCTTAGAATTTTATACTCTATAAAAAAAACGCAGGTGGTCGTATCGAAGACCAACTGCGCTGCGCGAACACTAAATTTAGAGATATTCCTTAGGCGTCTCTAAAGTAATTCTACCTAATTTTCCAGAACGTAACTCACGTAGGATGACCTCTGCTGTTTTATCGTAATCAATATATCCACCGCTTTGTAAGAACCCACGTTTTTTACCAATTTCGTCAAACAGCTGGAGTCCTTCTGGTGGGATTTCATCTAGCTTAAAACGCTCTTTTACTTGGCCTTCATAACGTTCTTTAAGATAATTGAGTACAAACAAGGCTACATCTTGAAAATCAAGTAATTCGTCTTTTATAGCACCTGTAGCTGCTAAACGAAAACCGATCGCTTGGTCCTCAAATTTAGGCCATAGTATTCCCGGTGTATCTAAAAGCTCCATTTCGTTACCTACTTTAATCCATTGTTGCTGTTTCGTTACACCTGGGCGATCTCCAGTCTTAGCAATCTTTTTAACAGCAAGGCGGTTGATTAAAGTGCTTTTGCCGACATTAGGTATACCTAAAATCATTGCACGAATCGCTCTTGGTTTCATTCCACGTGCTTTCATTTTTTCCAGTAAGGGAGTTGCAAGTTCTTTACAACTTGGGCTAATCGCCGAAACTCCTTTACCGGATTGACTATCGATGGATAGGACCTTTACATCTTGTTTTGTAAAGAAATTTTTCCATTCATCCGTTACTCTTTGATCAGCTAAATCAGCTTTGTTTAACAAAACCAATCGCGGCTTGTGAGCAACGATTTCATCTATCATTGGATTTCTTGATGACATCGGGACACGTGCATCAAGAAGCTCGATGACGACATCAATCAGCTTCAGCTTTTCCGTTACTTCTCGACGTGCTTTTGCCATATGACCTGGAAACCACTGTATCGTCACGTTAACACCTACTTTGCTATTCGAATATCTGTAAATGGCCAAAAAACAAAATTAGCCTTTCCTACTACCTCTTCATATGAGATAAATCCAATATCACGGCTGTCTAAGCTTCTTCGTCTGTTATCCCCCATAACGAAAAGATATCCATCAGGAACAACGACAGAGCTAGTCACTTCGTCTAAAGTAAAATCATATGTAAGGGTTGCACCATTAAGCTCTTGTTTTAATTCTTCTAAATAAGGCTCTTCATAAGCCATGCCGTTTATGTGAAGTGTATCATCAATAAATTCAACTGTATCGCCTGGTAAACCAATTACGCGTTTTATGTAGTCACTTTCTTCACTTGCATGAAAAACAATAATATCAAAACGATCAGGTTCTCCAATGGTATACCCTATTTTATTAACAATCATACGGTCACTATGATGCAAAGTAGGAACCATCGATTCTCCTTCAACAACGATCGGTGCAAATAAGAAATAGCGAATAAGAACAGCTAAAAGTAACGCAATTAATACTGCTTTTATCCACTCGTACGTTTCGCTTTTTCCGAAATTCATAAATCATCCTCCACAATATAAAGTTATCTATTATGAGGAATTGAGATCTTCCCTACTTTAGATCATATCACAACTAGTGTAAAAAAAGGAGCTTGATAACCAAGCCCCTTTCTTTTTTCATACAATTATCGAATTTCTTTAATACGCGCTGCTTTACCACGTAGTGCACGTAGGTAATATAGTTTGGCACGACGTACCTTACCGCGACGCTTCACTTCAATCGAATCGATTTTCGGTGAATGTAATGGGAATGTACGCTCAACACCTACGCCATAAGAAATTTTACGTACAGTAAAAGTTTCGCTGACACTTGTTCCACGGCGCTTGATTACTACACCTTCAAACACCTGAATACGCTCACGGTTACCCTCAACAACTTTAACGTGTACACGTAAAGTGTCTCCAGGACGGAACGCTGGAAGATCAGTGCGTAGTTGTTCTTTTGCGATTTCACGGATAATATTGCTCATCCTATTCCCCTCCTTCCATCCAAGATGCTCATAACAGTCTTTCTTCTGCAGCGGAACATCGTAATCACGGGCCTTAGCCACAACGAATATAATAACATATTTCTTTCTTCAGAACAAGAAGATAGAGAAAGTTTTCCTTTAAAATTATAAGCTAGTCATTTAACATGTCCGGACGGCGCTTCTTCGTCCGTTCTATTGATTGTTCGTGACGCCATTTTTTAATATTTTCATGATGACCAGATAACAAGACATCCGGTACTTTCATACCCCTAAAATCGGCAGGCCTTGTATAATGTGGATGCTCTAGTAGACCTATAGAAAACGAGTCAGTTACAGCACTCGTTTCATTCCCTAACACACCTGGCAATAACCGTGTAACACTATCCGTAATGACCATAGCACCAAGCTCGCCACCCGTTAGGACATAATCACCAATCGAAATTTCATCAGTGACGAGATGTTCACGAATACGTTCATCAAAACCTTCATAATGACCACACACTAAAATGAGGTGCTCTTCCTTTGCCAGTTCTTCAGCTTTTTTTTGTGTGTAGCGTTTACCTTGGGGACAGAGAAGAACCACTCTAGGCTTTGTCTGTTTATCTTTAACTAAATCTTCAACCGCATCGAAAATAGGTTGAGGCATTAAGACCATCCCTGCTCCACCACCATATGGATAGTCATCGACTTTTCTATGTTTATTTTCTGCGTAATTCCGAAAATCGACAACATTATAGGTAACTTGTCCTTTTTCTGCAGCATGCTTTAGAATGGAAGAACCAAATACACCAGTAAACATTTCTGGAAATAATGTCAGTATATCAACCTTCACTTAAATTAACCCCTCAAGTAATTCGATTGTAACTTTCTTTTCAGCGACATTCACTTCTTTTACGACATCATCAATGTATGGTATTAATATATCTTTTCCACCAGCCTTAGATTGTATCACCCATACATCATTTGCTCCTGGTGAAAGAACTTCTTTTATTTTGCCAAGTTCCATACCATCATTTGTGTAAACTTGACAACCGATAACTTCATGGTAATAAAATTCACCCTCATCTAATTCACCTAACGCATCTTCAGATACTTTTAAAGTGCCACCTTTAAATTTCTCAACTTGACTAATGTTCGTATATCCTTTAAATATTAATAAATCGAAGTTTTTATGCTTACGGTGAGACTCCACAATAACAGGGAGCATTTCCCTGAAGTCAGGATGTTCAATGTATAGCTCTGACCCGGGAGCATATCGCTCTTCTTCAAAATCTGTTGTTGAAATTATACGTAGTTCGCCACGAATTCCATGTGTATTCACTATTTTTCCTACTTTAAACCAATTTGTCATAATCGTTTCATCCTTTTCTTATTTCGTGAACAATGCCGTCCTTAATTATAATTTCTGCTTCTGAAAAAATATCATCCCAATTATCACCGATCTTTACTTCACAAATCGATTCAACCGTACCATCACGAAGTTCCGTTCCAATCTCCAATTTATTAAGCTGATGAACTTTAAAGTCGATACCCCTTAATTTTTCTTCACGCTGCTTAATTTCTTTTTGGAAATTACTCCTTAAAGTATGGTTTTGTTCATGACTTGTATGTTGCTTTATTTTTTTATGTAATTGAAACTTGAGTTGTTCTAGTTCTTTAACCGCTTGTTCTTTTTCGAAGTGGAGTTCATTTAACAGTTGATCTTTTCTTTTTTCGGTTAATACTTGCTTAATGGCAACTGACTTAATTACTTTCATAGTTCACCTCGTCTAATAGAAAAACACAATTTTCTCACTAGTATACCTTCTATTGTATAGAAGCTTATACAAAAATAAAAGGGCGAGGTTTCCCTCTACCCTTTTACTTCGTCAACAATATCAATGCGGACACGCTTATTTGTATTCGTAGCAGCCGCATGAACGACAGAGCGAATAGCTTTGGCTATGCGCCCTTGCTTTCCAATGACTTTGCCCATATCGTCAGGATGAACTGACAATGCAAGGTGAACAGATTGGTTGTCAGTCGTTTCTGTGACATGAACTCTTTCGGGATGGTCAACAAGAGCTTTTGCAATATGTTCAACTAACTCTTTCATTGCATTCCCTTTCGTTTCTTCAGACATAATAAAGTTGCTCAAATTTTGAACACATATTATAAATGCTGATTACTTGCTGTTTTTTTCGTTGTGTAGCTTTTCCATTAAACCAGCTTTAGAGAAAAGGTTACGAACTGTATCAGATGGCTTAGCACCTTTTAACATCCAGTCTAGAGCTTTCTCTTCTTTAATTTCTACTTTTGCTGGTTGAGTTAACGGATTGTAAGTACCGATCTCCTCAATGAAACGTCCATCACGCGGTGCGCGAGAATCTGCTACTACTACACGATAAAATGGGGCTTTTTTAGAACCCATACGTTTTAAACGAATTTTAACTGCCATTCGTTGTACACCTCCAAATAATTTAACACAATAATTTATATTATAGTAATTTTCACTAGCTTGCAACTAGGAAAAAATGAAAAACGACTTTAGAATGGGAATTTAAAAGGCATTTTCCCTTTTTTCTTCCCTTTACCCATATTCGTCATTTGCTTCATCATCTTTTTCATATCTTCAAACTGCTTTAATAGTCGGTTCACGTCTTGTATTGACGTCCCACTTCCTTTAGCAATTCTTCTGCGACGACTAGCATTAATGACACTAGGATCTTTCTTTTCTTGCTTTGTCATTGAACGGACAATCGCTTCTACACGTCCAATTTGCTTATCATCGACTTGTAGATTTTTCATACCCTTAACTTTATTCATCCCTGGCATCATACCTAGAATTTCATCTAGTGGTCCCATGCTTTTAACTTGGTCGAGCTGCTCAAGAAAATCGTCAAACGTAAAGTCCATCGTTCTCATTTTTCTTTCAAGCTCCCGCGCTTTCTCTTCATCAACGTTTGCTTGTGCTTTCTCGATTAAAGTTAAAACATCACCCATACCAAGAATTCTTGAAGCCATTCGTTCCGGGTGGAATGGTTCTAGTTGATCAACTTTTTCACCCATACCCGCAAACTTAATTGGTGTATTTGTTACTGACTTAACTGATAATGCAGCACCACCACGCGTATCCCCATCAAGCTTCGTTAAAACAACACCCGTAATGTCTAATTGTTCGTTAAAGCTTTCAGCAACATTAACTGCATCTTGGCCCGTCATTGCATCCACAACGAGGAGAATTTCATCAGGCTTAGCAATTTCTTTAACCTGTTTTAATTCATCCATCAACTCTTCGTCAATATGAAGACGACCCGCTGTATCGATGATGACATAGTCATTATGCTCTTCTTTCGCTTTCTTAATAGCTTCTTCAGCAATTTGAACTGGGCTTACTTGATCACCGAGTGAAAACACCGGCATATTAAGCTGTTTTCCGAGCGTTTCCAACTGCTTAATGGCTGCTGGACGGTAAATGTCGGCAGCTACTAGCATCGGAGTACGGTTATGTTTCTTTCGTAAGTGGTTGGCTAACTTTGCAGTGGTTGTTGTTTTACCAGCACCTTGTAAACCAACCATCATAACAACCGTCGGCGGTTTATTAGCAACTGCAATTTTACTTTGCTCTCCTCCCATTAAGGCCGTCAATTCTTCATTAACAACTTTAATAACTTGTTGACCAGGAGTTAAGCTTTGTAGTACTTCTTGTCCGACAGCACGTTCTTTTACACGTGCAATAAATTCTTTTACTACTTTAAAGTTAACGTCCGCTTCTAATAATGCAAGTCGAACTTCTCGCATCATTTCTTTTACATCAGCTTCAGATACTTTTCCTTTACCACGGATTTTCTGCATCGTACTTTGCAGTCGTTCCGCTAAACCTTCAAATGCCATTGGCCGTCGCCTCCTACTCTAATTTTTCAAGAGCTTCGATGACGCTCATGATCTCTTCAGGAGTCGCTTCTGGTTCTAAGATTGCCGATTTTAATTTCGCAATATAGTTGGAACGCTGCTCGAATTTTTCGAAAAGCGATAGTTTGGCTTCATATTCCTCTAGCATTGCCTCCGTCCGTTTTATGTTATCATAGACGGCTTGACGGCTAATCTCATATTCTTCGGCAATTTCACCTAGGGAGAAGTCATCTAAATAATAGAGTTCCATATATTGTCGTTGCTTAGATGTAAGTAAGGACTGATAGAAGTCAAATAAGTAGTTCATCCTTAATGTTTTATCGAGCAAACGGACCATCCCCTTGTTAAGTGAATTCCCTTTACAAGAGATCATACTACACGAAAAGAAAATGAGTGTCAAGTTTTTTTCTTGAATGACTAAATTCTAACTACAACTTACTGGTTTTCCTCTTCTTCTAGCTTTTCTTCTAATACATCTTTGAAAAGTCCATAGACAAACTGCTCTGCATTAAATGGTTGTAAATCATCCATTTTTTCGCCTAAACCAACAAACTTCACAGGAATATCTAATTCATGACGGATCGCGAGAACAATTCCACCTTTAGCTGTTCCATCAAGCTTTGTTAAAACAATACCGCTGACATCCGTTGTATCACTGAACTGTTTTGCCTGGCTCATTGCATTTTGACCTGTTGTCGCGTCAAGTACAAGAAGAACTTCATGTGGCGCGTTCGGTACTTCCCTTTCGATAACACGTTTTACTTTCTCTAACTCTTTCATTAAATTAACTTTATTTTGCAGTCGACCTGCTGTATCACATAATAAAACATCCGCCTTTCTTGATTTTGCAGCTTGAACGGCGTCAAACATAACAGCGGCTGGGTCACTTCCCGCTTGTTGTTTAATCACATCAACACCTACCCGCTCTCCCCAAACTTCGAGCTGTTCTATAGCTCCTGCTCGGAAAGTGTCACCTGCAGCTAAGAGAACCGATTTCCCTTGTTCCTTGAACATATGAGCCATTTTACCAATTGTCGTCGTTTTACCTACCCCATTGACTCCAACGAATAAGATAATTGTCATTGCCCCATCTTGAATATTAAGTGACACATCTTCCTCATCTTTTTGTAAAAGTTCTGCTAACTTTTCTGAGATGACAGGTTGAATTTCTGAAGTATCTTTAATGTTACGAAGACGAACTTCATTTTTTAGGTCATCAATTAATTCCATAACCGTTGCGACACCTACGTCTGAGCTAATTAGTAATTCTTCTAGTTCTTCAAAAAAATCTTCATCTACTTTACGGTAACGCGCAACTAATTCATTCATTTTACCAACGAATGAATCACGCGTTTTTTCTAAACCAGTTTTAAACTTTTCCGTTACTGTTTCTGTTTGACCTGTAATCTTTTCTTTTAATTTCTTAAAAAAACTCATGTTAATTCCTCCTTTTAGCTTTCAACTAATTCTTTTGTATCTTCTAGTTTTACGGAAACAAGTTTTGACACACCTGACTCTTGCATCGTTACTCCATAGAGGACATCTGCCTCTTCCATTGTTCCTTTTCGATGAGTAATAACGATAAATTGTGTTTGCCCACTAAATGCTTTTAAGTATGAGGCAAATCGATTAACATTCGCTTCATCTAAAGCTGCTTCAACTTCGTCTAGTACACAAAACGGTACAGGTCTAACTTTAAGAATAGAAAATAACAAAGCAATCGCTGTTAATGCTCGCTCACCACCGGACAGCAGGGCAAGATTTTGAAGTTTTTTTCCTGGTGGTCTCGCCATAATTTCCACTCCAGTCGTTAAAAGCTGTTCAGGATTGGTTAATACTAGGTCAGCCTGTCCACCGCCAAACAACTGCTTAAATACAACTTTAAAATGAGCACTTATTTGGTCAAACGTTTCCTTGAAGCGTTTGGTCATTTCTTCATCCATTTCCATAATAACATTAAAGAGGTTTTCTTTAGCCATCACTAAATCTTCTTTTTGTTCATGTAAAAATTGATGGCGCTCACTTACACGATCATATTCTTCAATCGCACCTAAATTCACTGTCCCTAACTCTTCAATGGCTAATTTTATAAGCTTTACTTTTGTCTTAGCTTCTTCAACTGGCATCGACAGTGGATGTTCCTTTTGAGCCGCTTCGTAACTTAGCTCATATTCTTCACGGAGATGTGATAAACGGTGATCTAACTGAACATCATAGCGGTTTTTTTGAACCTCAAATTGATGCAACTCATCAAGCACTAGCTTCAAATGACCTTTTTCAATTTTTAACATTGCTTCTAGGTCATCTAGTGACTGCTGTTTCTCTGTTCGATCCTGACGTATTTTACTTATGATAGTAATCGTATCGTCTTTCTTCTTTCGACTGGCTTCTATTTTTACCTCTAGATGACCTTCACCATTTGTACTGTCACTCATTTCATTTTCAAGTAGCCAGTACTGTTCTTCATTATCTTTTAACACTATGGTTAATTCTTCAACCTCATATACTAAGCGTTCTACTTTATCTCGCTGATTTGCCAATCGTTCTTCTTCTTTGGCAATATGGACCTTTAAGTCCGTTAATTCATCTTGCATCGTTTCTTTAGAAGATTGTTGCAGCTTTTGTTTCGCTTCAATTTCTTTGACTTGACTTTCAAGAAGAGCAGTTGTTGCTGTCGACTGCTTTAATTCTGTAGATAACGCCTCTAATCGACGTACCGCTGCGTCCTCATCTTTTGTTAGCATCGCTTGCTCTCGGTCAAATAAAGCCAGTCTATCATTGACGCTTTTCTCTTCTAATTCAACTTCACGTAAAAGATTTCTTGCTTCACGTTCTAGTTCACGGGCAGTTTCACCCTCTTCTCTTTGTTGTTGCAACATGGTTTCGTTTTGTTGCAACTGCTGCTTAAGCTCCTTAACATATTTTTCAAGCTTAATTGTTTTTTCTTCCATCCCACTAAGCTTTTCTGTTAAGTCTTCTAGTTCTCTCTGGCGCCCTAACAACGGGGTTGACTTTTGCTTAATAGCACCACCAGTCATCGAACCTCCAGGGTTAACTACATCTCCGTCTAGGGTTACTATACGATAGCTATAGCCAATTTTCCTCGCCAAATCATTAGCACCTTCTAGATTTTTTGCAATAATAACTTGTCCTAGAAGGTTACCAAGAACTTGATTATAACGCCCGTCATACCCTATTAATTGAGAAGCAATCCCGACAAATGCCTCATGGCTATTAATTTGCTGAATAAGGTCCCCTCTAACTGTCCGCGCTTTAATAACAGGTAATGGTAAAAATGTCGCTCGACCAAACCCATTCTTTTTTAAAAAGGTAATAGCTTGTCTAGCAGCTCCTTCTGTTTCTACCACTACATGTTGAGTTGCGCCTCCTAGGGCAATTTCAATTGCTGTTTCATACTGCTTTGGAACGTTTATTAATTCTGCTATCGCACCTACAATTCCTTGTAGATTTTTGTCTCGTGCTTTTAAAATTTCTTTAACTCCTTGGAAGAAGCCTGAAAAATCAGCTTGCATTTCTTCAATAACATCTTTTCTAGACTTCACTTGTTGAATTAAACGAAACGCTTCATAGAGTTGAGATTGTCTTGTATCATACTCTTTATTTAATTTTTCATTTTTTGCTTCTAACACTCGAAACTGATCTACTTTTTCATGAAGTTCTTTTTGTCGGGTATGAACAAGTAGTTCATACTCTTCTTTCTTGTCTAACACTTGTTTTCTTAATTGTAGAAGTTGGTCATTATCGTCAACTAGTATTTTCTTTTTCCGTTTCGTACCACCAACCTGATCTTCTAAATAACGAATTTCATTACGTATCGACGCTTGCTCATTCACAATTTCGATGTAATCCGATTTTAGACGATCAAGCTCACCCTCAAGATCTTCTTGGGCTAGCACTAACCGTTCTTGATGATCTAACAATTCTGTTGTATTTGTTTGATAATCTCTTTCCAATTTACGAAGTGTTTCTTTTTCACTTGCTAAAGTTTTATCAAGAAGCTGCTTTTTTTCTTTAAGCTCACTAACGGTTTTTAGAAGTTGGTCACGATTATAATGAAAATTCTTTTTTCGCTCTTTTAAAACTTCCTTCTGGCCTTCACTTTTTTCTAGCGCTTGACTTGCTTGAAGTAAGTCGTCCTGAAGTTCATTTAAAGACGTATCAAGTTGACGCATCTCGGATTGCAGTTTCTCAGTAGTTGTCTCTTTTTCTTTAATACTATATAAAAGCTCATCACGACGTTGCTCTAACGATTGCAATTGCTCCTGTACTTTCGTCCACTTTTCATGAAGATCCGTTATTTCATAAACCATAAGCGCAACTTCGACTTCTTTTAGTTCTTCTTTTTTCTGCAAGTAATCTTTAGCAATGGAAGATTGTATACGTAGTGGCTCAATCTGTCCTTCTAATTCGTGTAGAATGTCTTCCACACGGTTTAAATTTTCTTGTGTTTCCCAAAGTTTTTTCTCTGCCTTCAGCTTCCGGGTTTTATACTTTAATACACCCGCAGCTTCTTCAAAAATAACGCGACGATCTTCGGCTTTACTACTTAATATTTCTTCAACTTTTCCTTGTCCAATAATCGAAAAAGCTTCCTTACCAAGACCAGAATCCATGAATAAATCTACTATATCTTTTAATCTGCATGTTTGTTTGTTAAGTTGGTACTCACTTTCTCCAGAACGATACACTCGTCTTGTCACACTAACTTCAGTATAATCTATCGCTAAATGCTGATCTTGATTATCAAGAACTAACGTAATTTCTGCAAAATTCAATGGCTTTCTCGTATCACTACCGGCAAAGATAATATCTTCCATCTTTGAACCACGTAAAGATTTAGCCGATTGTTCACCAAGTACCCAACGGATTCCATCAGATATATTACTTTTTCCACTTCCATTTGGGCCGACTACTGCTGTAACTCCTGAGTCGAATTCAACTGTCATCCGATCTGCGAATGACTTAAAACCCATGACCTCGAAACGCTTGAGGAACATGCTCATCCCCCTCAATTCAATAAACTTGACTGACCATCCTATGTACGGGCTAGCCTTCATTCTTTTCGTATACTAGTAACACGAATATTATATTAACCACGATAACGATGTGCTTTCACACAACCTAGTATAAAAAAACAACAACTTTCCTATTTTATCATACCACTAATGGATGATGTTCAAAAAGTCTATGAAAAAATTGTTTCCTCAAGTATTACACTCTTCGTTCCTATACAATGAATGTTTTAAGACAAATGAGCTATTATATGATATGATTACGGCATTAATACTGTTTATAAGGAAGGGAGTTCTAGAATGGACTTATCTGTCTGCAACCGTGAAAATATCGAGTTTATGTTAGAGGAAATTAAGAAGAAATTACAAATTGTAAATGCAGGAGCTTTAAAGGCAAAAAGTTTTGAAACGGATAAATACGAAGATTTAAAAGATATCTACGACTTAGTTCAACGCCAGAACAATTTCAGTGTAAGTGAATTAGATGCAATTGTATCTGAATTAGGAAAGTTACGTAAATAACGCATTAAAGAGGACGACGATTTTGTCATCCTCTTTTTCATTATAACTGTTCACTTAATTTCAACAAAGCTTGCTGGGCAGCATGTTGCTCAGCTTCTTTCTTCGAACGACCTACTCCCACTCCAAGGATTTGCTCATTTAATAGTACTTCTGATACAAATTCACGGCTATGTGCCGGTCCTCGTTCTTGAACAATTTCATAGTGAATTTGACCAATATTATCTCGCTGGACAAATTCTTGTAACTGACTTTTGAAATCCATCATATGCGAAAAAGCACCGTCATTAATCTTAGGATAAATCGTCTTATCGAGAAAACAGTATACAGCATCAAGTCCTTGATCAAGATAAAGTGAACCAATAAAAGATTCGAAAACATCAGCAAGCAGCGCAGGTCGTTGTCTTCCACCTGTCATTTCTTCGCCCTTCCCTAACAAGACTAATTCACCAAATGATAACTCATTTGCTAGGTTAGCCAAGGAAGCTTCGCAGACAATGGCAGCACGCAGCTTGGTCATATCTCCTTCACTCATCGTCTCAAACTTTTTATATAGATATTGAGAAACTGCTAACTCTAAAACTGCATCTCCTAAAAATTCAAGTCGTTCATTATCATGACTTGAGCTAATTCGATGCTCATTCACATAGGATGAATGAGTGAAAGCTTGAATAAGCAATTTATTATTTTGAAACTCTAAACCGATTTTTTGAAGCAATGCATCAAACTTTTCTTTTTGTTTTAATGATAGTGTTAGTCTTCGAGGTGCTCTTTTGCGATCACCATGATGGTTTGAATATCTTTTTCGATAATGTCTTGAAGAATTTGGCATGTCTTACCTCCAAACTGCCTTAGCTGTGATGAAGTAAGAGGCTAACTTGCAGATGATGATTCCCTATGGTATGTATATATTTTAGGTCTCCAAACACGCCTGCGAAGCTAGCCTCTCAATATAGATTCTATAACCTTACTATGAACTACTGTTGACTTTGGATGTAGGTAACTACATCTTGTACAGTAGAAATTTTTTCAGCGTCCTCATCAGAAATCTCAAGGTCAAACTCGTCCTCAAGTTCCATAACAAGCTCAACAACATCTAATGAATCTGCACCAAGATCATCTTTGAATGAAGATTCAGGCTTTACCTCTGACTCTTCAACACCAAGACGGTCAACGATAATTTTAGTAATACGATCTAAAGTTTCTGCCATCTTCCGTTCACCTCCTCTCAAAAGCTAAGCAATCTTGTTTTATGTACAAAATAACATCGTATCTATTTTGCATGAAAGAATTGATAAAAGCAAATCCTTTCTGTATAAAAATAGAACATTTGTTATGGCATGTACATTCCGCCATCGACATGAAGTGTTTGGCCTGTCATATAGCTACTGTCTTCTGATGCTAAAAAGCGTACAACTCGAGCAATTTCTTGGGGTTGCCCAAGTTTAGATAGTGGAATTTGGTTTAACATGCTTTCTTTTATTTCCTCAGTCAATTGATCCGTCATATCCGTTTCGATGAAACCAGGTGCAACAGCATTTACGGTAATATTACGGTTAGCTAATTCACGTGCTAAAGATTTCGTTAAACCGATGACCCCTGCTTTTGCTGCAACATAGTTCGCTTGACCGGCATTTCCTAATACTCCAACTACGGATGAGATATTAATAATACGGCCTGAACGTTGCTTCATCATTTGACGAGTAACTGCTTTAGCACACAGGAATACGCCTTTGAGATTTGTATTGAGAACTGCATCCCAATCCTCATCCTTCATCCTCATAACGAGCGTATCACGTGTAATCCCAGCATTATTAACTAGAATATCTAGTGAACCATATGTAGAAATTACTTCTTTTACCATCGATTGAACGGCATCACTATCTGCTACATCCGCTTGAATAGCAAACGCTTCTCCGCCACTCGCGACTATTTCGCTGACTACAGCCTCAGCTTTGTCTTTGCTACCTGCATAATTAACTGCCACTTTAGCACCATTTTGAGCTAGTTCAAGAGCAATTGCTTTTCCTATCCCTCTAGAAGCGCCTGTTACAAGAGCTACTTTTCCGTTTAACATAGTTATACTACTCTCCTTTCATTTTTGTTACCATCGCTTCGATTGACTCGATGTCACTAATCGAATAAACATTAACTCGCCGTTGAACTTTTCTTACTAACCCGCTTAATACATTACCTGCACCAATTTCCACAAAAGTATCAACACCAAGATCAAGTAATCGACGAACAGTGTCTTCCCATAAAACTGGAGAATAGACTTGTTCAATTAATTTTTCTTTTATTTCTGCAGAATTTGTCACAACATCCGCAGTCACATTCGCAATTACTGGTACTTCCGCTTCTGATATTGTAATTTCGTCGAGAACTGTTGACAGCTTTTCAGCAGCTGGTTTCATTAAAGATGAATGAAACGGTCCACTTACTTGTAAAGGAATTACACGCTTTGCCCCTTTTTCTTTTGCTAATTCGGAAGCCTTGCCGACGCCTTCAGCTGTACCACTAATCACTATTTGACCTGGACAATTTAAGTTTGCCAACTGTACAGAACCACCATTATTTGAAACTTCTTCTGTAACTTCTAGTAACGCATGTCGATCCATACCGAGAATAGCAGCCATAGCTCCTTCCCCAGCTGGTACTGCTTCCTCCATAAACAATCCACGTTGCCTTACAGTATGGACAGCATCTTCAAATGATATGCTTTTCGCACATACCAGAGCACTGTACTCTCCTAAGCTGTGTCCTGCTACATAATCTGGAGTAATATCATATTCTTTCATAGCTTCTAAAACGGCAACACTCATTGTAAGCAACGCCGGTTGTGTATTTTCAGTACGCTTAAGCATATCTTCAGGGCCTTTTAACATAATGTCAGAAAGTGAATAGCCTAGTTTTTCATCAGCTATGTTAAAGACTCTTTGGAGATCCTGTTTATTTTCAATTAGAGATTGTCCCATCCCTACAAATTGTGATCCTTGTCCTGGAAAGATAAACGCTATTTTCCCCATCTTTTTTTCTCCTTTTACTCAGCTTGTCGATTATATTTTGCCACTTCGTTTTTTATGGTCGTTACCACTTGGTGTTCTACCATTTCCTTAGCTTGGACAATCGTATGATAAAATGCTACTTCATCAGAGGAACCGTGAGATTTAATTATTGGAGCCTTTAAACCAAATAATGCAGCCCCGCCGTATTCGGAGTAATCCATCGTCTTTTTAATTTTTAGGAAACTTGGTTTTAGCAGTCCTGCTACTAACTTATTGAATATATTACTAGTCAATTCTCTTCTCAAGATCGAGAATAAGGAACCGGCTGCTCCTTCAGTTGCTTTAAGAACAATATTTCCTGTGAAACCATCACAGACGACGACATCGACAGCTCCATTCAGTAAGTCCCTAGCTTCAACATTCCCTGTAAAATTAACATCTAATTCCTTTAATAATGGAAATGTTAATTTTGTTAACTCATTTCCTTTACCGTCTTCAGTTCCAACATTAAGTAAACCCACTCTTGGTCGATTGACTTTTCGTACCATTTGCATATAGATACTACCCATGATGGCATATTGGTTCAAGTGCTCAGGCTTAGCATCCATATTAGCCCCAACATCAAGAATTAAGAAACCTTTTCCAGACACTGTTGGTAACATCGGAGCTAATGCTGGTCGGTCAATCCCATTAATTCTTCCAACATATAGAAGTCCAGCAGCCATTAATGCACCTGTATTCCCCGCAGAAATACAAGCATCCGCTCGTCCTTCTTTAACTTCTTTTACAGCTAATACCATTGAGGCATCTCTTTTACGGCGAACAGCCGTTGCAGGCGAGTCGTCATCTTCTATTATTTCTTCCGTATGTAAGATCGTAATTCGATCGTTTGGTTGAATATGTTTTACTATTTCTTGTTCATTTCCTACTAATGTGATAGATAGGTCAGGAAATTCTTTTAACGCTTTTACGGCTGCATCTATAGAAGCTTTAGGTGCCTTATCTCCGCCCATAGCATCAATTGCGAGTTTCATATTTGATAACCCTCTTTTCCTTAGTCGGTCAATACTAGTTTATATATTGATTGCCGCTTTTCCTTCTTTTTATGAGGAAAACCTTACGACAAAGCTACCTATAATTGGTCAACAATCGATAGTCACACTTAAGATTGTGTTGACCTATACATAACAAACTCTCCTGAGAATACTTTCTCTTGGCCAACATAACTATTAACTTCTACAATCGTTCGATCCTTTTCATGCTTTAAAACTTTTGCTTTTGCGATCACCCGTTCGCTGACTTTTACTTGCCTTGTAAACCGAATTGTCGCCTTAGCTGTTAATGCAAGTTCATCATTAATGATTGCCACAGCTAATGAGTTTGCTTGGGCAAATAAGTGATGACCACGCGCAATCTTGGTTCTAGAAAAAACTTGTTCATTTCCAATTTGTAAGATCGAAATCGCACTTTCATCTAGTTGAAGATCAATAATATCACCAATTACTTCTTCAATCGGCAATGCTTTTACTTCATCGAGTTGCTGTTTAGCAACATCTTTAATTCTTTCCCTTAATTCGGGAATAGATAATTCCATCCTGTCTAATCTAATCGTTTGAACACTAACTAGAAATTTCTTTGCTAGCTCCTCATCTGTTACGAAAGGATTCGTTTCGATCGTTTCTTGTAACAGCTTTTGGCGTTCCTTCTTAGACTTTTTCATGTACGCCACCATCCAAAATATATGACTAGGTACTAATAGTAGTATATAATCGTAACTACTAAATAGCAATAGTTAATCTAGTTTTTCTCCACTTAAAATCCCTTGCTCTTCTAAATAAAAAACAAGCGGTTTGTACTCCTCTTCTTCCCAAAAACTAGAAGAGTTTACAAATTCAACAGCATCTTGTCTTGCTACTTCTAATGCTCGATAATCATGAACAACATCGGCGACTTTAAAGTTCGGAAGTCCACTTTGTTTATGACCAAAAAAATCACCCGGTCCACGTAGTTCCAGGTCTCTTTCAGAAAGAGTAAATCCATCGTTTGTTTCGGTCATGATCCTCATTCGCTCTTTTCCTACATCTGATTTAGGATCAGCTAATAAAATACAATAGGATTGGTGCTCTCCTCGACCTACACGACCCCTAAGCTGGTGTAACTGTGCTAGACCAAACCTTTCCGCATCATAGATAAGCATAACGGTTGAATTTGGGACATTGACACCCACTTCTACAACGGTTGTTGAGACGAGAATTTGTGTTTCATTTTTACTAAAAGCGTCCATCACTTCATCTTTTTCAGCTGGATGGAGTCTCCCATGCATTAATCCTACTTTGTAGTCTTTAAAATGCGCTTGTAATATCGCATGAACGTCAATTGCATTTTGGACATCTAGCTTTTCTGATTCTTCAATTAACGGACAAATCACATACGCTTGGTGCCCCTTTTTTATTTCTTTTTCAATAAATTGTAAGACTCGTTCCAACATATCATGTTTGACCCAATACGTTTCAATTGTCTTTCTGCCTGCTGGCATTTCATCTATAACTGATACATCCATATCACCAAATACAGATATTGCTAACGTTCGTGGTATAGGTGTTGCTGTCATAAACAACACATCAGGGTTTTCCCCTTTGTCACGAAGAATTCGGCGCTGCTCCACACCAAATCGATGTTGCTCATCTGTAATTACGAGACCTAGCTTATGGAAATGAACATCATCTTGTATTAGAGCATGTGTTCCAATTACGACATGAATTTCGCCAGCCTCTATTTTCTCAAGCTGTTCGCGCCGTTGCTTACCTTTAACAGAACCTGATAACAAGGCAACCTCTATACCTAAAGGAGATAATAGTTCCTTTATTGAACTAACATGCTGCTCAGCAAGTATTTCAGTCGGCACCATCAATGTCGCTTGAAAACCCGCATCTACAGCAGCATACATCGCAACCGCTGCCACTACCGTTTTACCTGAACCAACATCTCCTTGAAGGAGCCGATTCATCCTATAATCTGCACTTAAATCATTCATGATTTCATCAACAACTCGTTGTTGTGCTCCCGTCAAAGGAAAGGGCAAAGATTCGACAAACTGATCGACATTCTTTCGGTCCGTTGGCATCGGTAATCCTTTAGTTTGTTCACGCTTAAATTTTCGAAACGATTGCATTTTTAATTGGAAAAGGAGAAATTCCTCGTACACCATGCGTCTACGAGCTTGTTTCACAAGTTCTGTCGATTGAGGGTAATGAAGCCTTAATACAGCTTCTTTTTTAGGAAGTAGTTTATATTTTTCGAGTATAAACGGCGGGAGTAATTCTTGTATTTCATTTGCATACTCCTTTAACCCTTGATAGATAATTTTCTTTAATGTCGCGATCTTTAAGTTTCCGCCAACAGAGTATACGGGTGCAAGTTCATTTTGTCTCGTCACTTCACCGATTTTAAATTCACTGACTGTCAATGTAAGACGGTGGCGGTCCCACTTTCCTGTTAGTGTAATCGAACTGCCGATTTGCAATTGCTTTTTGATAAAACCTTGATTAAAGAAAACCGCTGTTATCAGAACATTACTTATTAAAACCCGAACAGAAAGCCTTGTCTTTTTTTTACCAAAATAGCGAACCGATGGCTCACTATGAATAACCCCAGCCACTGTAATTCGTTCATCATGATCCACTTCATGAATTTCTCTAATACGATAATCTTCGTAACGAAATGGATAATATTCAAGTAAGTCCCCTACTGTATATATACCTATGTTCCCCAACTGCTTTGCTGTTTCTTCGCCTACTCCCTTAATGATTGTTACTGGTTGTGCTAATTGACTCATTTTTTATCAAGTGATATTCCAAATATTTTTGCTTCTAACTCACGGCCAGTTGGGGTAGCCGCTAATCCGCCTTGTGCCGTTTCACGAAGAGCAACCGGCATCGTCTGCCCTATTTTGTACATCGCATCAATGACTTCATCGCATGGGATTCGGCTCGTAATACCAGCTAATGCCATATCAGCTGCAGTAATCGCAATGGCTGCACCCATTGCATTCCTTTTGACACACGGAACTTCGACTAAGCCTGCTACAGGATCACAAACGAGACCGAGCATATTCTTTAATGCAATCGCCATCGCTTCCGCTGATTGACTAGGTGGTCCACCAGCTAATTCTACAATAGCTGCAGCTGCCATACCTGTTGCAGAACCAACCTCCGCCTGACACCCACCTGCTGCTCCTGAAATGGAAGCATTATTCGCTACTACAAAACCGAATGCTCCTGCAGTAAAAAGAAAGCGTACCTTTTGTTCTTTTGTCGGGTTAAGCTTATTTTGCAAACCAAATAATGTACCTGGGACAACACCAGCCGACCCTGCAGTTGGCGTTGCACAAATTGTGCCCATTGCCGCATTAACTTCATTGGTCGCAATTGCCTTACTTACCGCGTCAAGAAGGATATCACCTGTTAAGGACTTACCAGATTTAATATATTCCTGTAGGAGAAGTGCATCTCCGCCCGTTAAACCTGATACAGATTTAATATTCTCTTTGATGCCTCGGTTTACCGCTTCTTCCATAATGTCGAGATTTTTTTCCATCATGGAATAAACCTCTTCTCGACTTCTATCTGTAACTTCCATCTCTTGCTGAATCATTACCTCAGAAATGGGAATTTGATTTGATTCTGCTAATTCAACTAATTCTGCAACATTACGAAACATAATTAACCTCCAAGTTATCAGTCATGGATTTTCGTTACTTTATTGATATTAGGTAGAGCTTCCATTTCTTTAAGTAAAGTTTCATCCACATTTTGGTCAACTTCAATAACCATTAAAGCTTCTTGACCTTTTTCTTTTCTCGATACTTCCATATGACCAATGTTGATTTGATATTTGGCTAATATATTTGAAACATTTGCAATAACTCCATAACGATCGTTATGAACGACTAGTATTGCCGGGTGGTTACCCGAAAGCTTTAAATCAAAACCGTTCAATTCGATAATTTCAATTTTTCCACCGCCAATAGAAATCCCTACTAATTCTAATTTGTCATTTTCATCTCCGAGAATAATCTTTGCCGTATTCGGATGGTCGGTAACCGCTTCTTCTTCATAAAAATTAATTTCAATTCCTTTTTTTTCCGCAATGTTGATAGCACTAGTAATTCGCTTATCAAATGTATCAAAATCTAATAAACCACCAACGATGGCCACGTCTGTTCCATGTCCTTTATACGTTTTCGAGAAGGAACCGTAGAAATATATATTAGCCCATTTTGGCTCTTTTCCAAATAAGGTCCTAGCAACACGACCAATTCTTGCCGCACCTGCTGTGTGTGAACTTGATGGACCAATCATAATGGGTCCGATAATGTCAAAAACTGTGCGATACTTCAATATTTCCACCTCTTCTTAAGAAAAGCGCAAGGCGCCCGCTTATCGGCGACAAGCGCTGCAGGGCCAGCAATACGTGGCTTGCTCTTTAGACACGTTTGATGGACCAAAGCGACCTCGAGCCGATGGCGCCTGGAGCTAGACATCTTCGAATTTTATGCTTTCTTATCTCTTAAAAATGAGGTTGACCCAAAGCAAAGTGTCCAAGCTTCTCACTCACAAATGACCTCGTGAAAAAGCGAGAAGCACAGACACTTAGAGTCAGCCTCATCAAAAATTATCTTTATTCAACTGAGAAAATAAACGAATATAGTGGCTGTTTACCTTCATGAACTTCTACCTCAATCTCATCGAAGTTCTCTTCAACATATGAAGTAATATCAGCTACTGTTTCTTCTGTCGTTTCCTCTCCCCAAATAATCGTTAGGATTTCAGAATTTTCATCTAACATATTTTCTAACAATTTCTTTGTTACCTCAACTAGCTCAGGACCAGACGAGATGATCGTTTTTTCGGCGATCCCCATATAGTCGTCTTTTTTAATTTCAATACCGTCCATGTTCGTATCTCGAACTGCATACGTTACTTGTCCGGTTTTTACAAAAGACATCGCATCCTTCATAGTTGAACTGTTATTCTCAAGTGACGTCAATGGATTAAAGGCAAGCAGTGCAGCTAACCCTTGAGGTACTGTTTTGGTTGGAACAACAATGACTTCAGCATCAGCAACTTGCGCAGCTTGTTCAGCAGCCATAATTATATTTCCATTATTAGGCAATACAAGAACTTTATGAGCATTTGTTTTATGTATAGCAGTAACGATATCTTCAGTACTTGGGTTCATCGTTTGACCGCCTGGAATTACAACAGATGCTCCTAATCCTTTAAATAGCTCTTCAATGCCTTCACCCATGGAAACTGTTACTACACCATATTCACTCTTTTCTTTTGGAGTCTCAGCTGGAATATCTTCACCATACACGGCTTTTGTCTCATCTAATAAATGAGTATGTTGTTCTCTCATATTTTCAATCTTAATATTGATTAAATTACCGTAACGTTGAGCTCGGTTTAATATTTCACCAGGTGACTCAGCATGAATATGTACTTTTAATAAATCCTCATCAGATACAACTAGTAAGGAATCCCCTAATTGATCTAATTCTTTACGGAAGTCATTTTCCGTAAATGGAGAGACTTTTAATTTTTCCTCGTCAAATTTAACCATCACTTCTGTACAATAGCCAAATTCAATATCTTCTGTCGCTAACATACTTTGAGCGCTATGATGTTCAAGTTTAACGAGGTCTTCCATTGAAGGCGTTTCCACATCTTGACTTACAATTGTTTCTCCTTTTAAGACCGCAAGGAACCCTTCATAAATATAAACAAGACCTTGACCGCCTGAATCGACCACACCAACCTCTTTTAAAACAGGTAATAAATCTGGTGTGCGCTTTAGCGAAGCCTTTGCCTCTGTCAATACTACTTCCATCATTGCAAGAGCATCGTCGCTCTTTTTAGCAAATTTTCCAGCCGCTCTTGCACTATCTTTAGCAACTGTTAAAATCGTACCTTCTACAGGTTTCATAACCGCTTTATATGCAGTCGTTACCCCTAATTCAAAAGCTGTTGCTAATTCTTTACCATCAATAGAACTTTTTCCTTCGACACCCTTAGCAAAACCTCTAAACAACTGAGATAAGATAACCCCTGAATTTCCTCTTGCACCCATTAGCAAACCTTTTGAGAAAGCTTGGGCAACAGCTGATACTTTTTGAACCGGGGCTTGTCTTACTTCTTTAACTCCAGAAGTAATCGTCAAGTTCATATTCGTACCTGTATCACCGTCTGGTACAGGGAATACATTCAACGCATCTACGATTTTTGCGTGTTTTGTTAAATTAGCGCCACCTTGAATAAACATATGCGCTAATTGACTAGAATCAATCACTTTTCTTGACACAAATCTTTCCTCCTAACTCACTTAAGGGTTGATTACACGCACCCCTTGAACAAAAATGTTCACTGAGTCTACAACCAAACCTAACATTTTCTCTAGTTGATACTTAACTTTCGTTTGTACGTTATGAGCTACTTCAGAAATTTTTGTACCATAACTTACAATGATGTACATATCGATATGAATTTCATCTTCTTCTTCTCGAATGACAACACCACGTTGAAAGTTTTCTTTACCTAAGATCTCACTTAAGCCATCTTTGAGTTGTTTTTGTGAAGCCATGCCAACAATTCCATAACAGTCAACAGCAGCTCCACCAGCGATAGTGGCTACTACATCTTTAGAAACATCAATAATTCCCATATGCGTTTTTAACTCTACAGGCATTTACAGTCTCCCCCTTTTAATAAAATGTTTGGGTATCGTCATTTTACTATACTATATCTTATTTTAAAAGCTATCTCTATCACCTTTTGCTGTCAAGCATGATTACTTGATAAAATTTATTGGAAACTGTTGCATTCTAAAAAGCCCTATGCTAAGATATTCAAGTATGAATTAAAGATCGAACAGCTGATTCGATTGGATTAATTGGGTTTAAGGAGGTGCGTATATAATGGCACGTACATGTTATATTACTGGTAGAAAAGCACGCACAGGGAACCAACGTTCACACGCGATGAATAAAACTAAGCGCAAATGGGGCGCTAACGTTCAAAAAGTTCGCATTTTAGTTGACGGTAAACCAAAACGAGTTTATGTTTCTGCTCGTGCGTTAAAGTCTGGTAAAGTAGAGCGCGTATAAGACAAAGTCTACTCTAAGTGTAGACGAAACGAAGTCATTTCATGCTTCGTTTAAGAAACAAGAGGCTGACAATTGTCGACCTCTTGTTTTTTTTGAAATTTTTAACTTTTTTCATTTCGGTACCAGGCACCTTTAGCGCGATAGCGTATTAAAGGTGCCTGGTACCGTTAACCAAATAATGCACCGTCTTTAGGCAATTACGGTGCACTTTTGGGATTTTTAATTTTTTTTGAATGAACCTAGAATTGCTCTGACAAACCCGCCAATAAACTTAGGCAGCTTGATCGTATAAAATTTCATAGCTCCTCCTCCTCAACATGAATTGCCACCGACTTACGAATAAATGAAGGATGATGACATGAAGAATGCTCATTTATACTAGTATATTCATCACTGACAAAATAGTACCCATTTTTTTCATGTGAGAACTATATGAGTTCTACCCTTTCTATCTACCCTACAATCATTCATATGCAAAACTACCTCTGTTATGCAACTTGGTTTTAAAAAATAGGACAAACAGGCTTCATTTTTTTTAGGACGGAACAATTCATGTGCTAAAGAAGAATACCATTACCCTCTAATGGCTTGAATGGCCGCCGCGCGGTCATCTTTACTATAAACCGCAGAACCTGCTACAAGTACGTTAGCACCAGCTTCAATACATAAACGCGCTGTTTCTTCATTCACTCCACCATCTACCTCTATATCAATGTTAAGCTTCTTTGATTTAGCCATTTCTGATACAGCTGTAATTTTAGGCAGGACGCTATGTATAAACTTCTGACCGCCAAAACCAGGGTTTACAGTCATTAAAAGTACCATATCTAAATCATTGATAACATGTTGAATCGTATCCACTGGTGTTGCTGGATTTAGAACAACACCCGCTTTTACACCTTGTTCTTTTATGAGGTGGATCGTTCGGTGAAGATGTGGACAGGCTTCAACATGAACAGTAATAATATCTGCTCCAGCCTTAGCGAACTGGGGGATATATAAATCAGGATTTTCAATCATCAAATGAACATCTAAAGGAAGCTTTGTAACTGGACGAATAGCTTCGACAATTAAAGGACCAATGGTAATATTCGGTACGAAATGGCCGTCCATTACATCGACATGGATATAATCGGCACCACCTCGTTCCACATCTTGGATTTCTTCACCAAGTTTTGAAAAATCTGCAGATAAGATGGATGGGGCAATTTTAATCATGATTAGTACCTCCGTTTTTGACTTTTAATTTCTTCTAAAAATTGTAGATAATGTTCATAACGATATTTCAGGATTTCTTCTGCCTCCAAAGCTGCTTTTATTGCACATTTGGGCTCACTTGTATGAGTACACCCACGAAACTTACACGCACCCATTCTTTCTTTCATTTCAGGAAAATAAAGCGATAAATCTTCAGCTTCAATACCAATAAAATCTAACGAACTAAATCCTGGTGTATCTGCGACTAACCCTTCACCAACAGCTAAAAGCTCAACATGCCTTGTTGTATGTTTCCCTCGTCCTAAATGAGTAGATATTGCATTCGTCTCAATATCAAGGTCGGGATGGAGCGTGTTGAGAAGTGAAGATTTTCCCACTCCAGATTGTCCAGCAATCACAGTCACTTTGTCTTTTAGATAAGGGATCAGTGTTTCCATTCCTGCTTTCGTTTCAATCGACGTCATAATGACGGTATACCCAATTTTTTCATAATCTTTTTTATACTGCTCAATTTTCCGTTGTTTCGCTTCGTCTAATAAGTCGACTTTGCTAATGCAAATAATGGGCTCGATATAATGAGCTTCTATATGAACTAAAAACCGATTTAGAAGTAATGGGCTAAAATCGGGTTCTAATGCAGAGAACACCAAAATGGCTTGATTAATATTTGCAATAGGAGGTCGTATCATTTCATTTTCCCGTTTATAAATATCTAAAATATATCCATCTGTTCGATTTTCAGCTTCAAAATGAACAAAATCACCTACGAGCGGTTTTATATTTTGATTACGAAAAACCCCTCGACCACGACATTGAAACATACCATCCTCATTATGGACGTAATAGAAGCCACTTAAGGCTTTGACTATTCTTCCTTCTGGCATGAAATCCTCCTGATTATTTGAGGCTGTAACATCCTACCGGTCGAAACCATTTAATTGAAACAGCCTCATTATTAATTTTCTTAATACTTAATAAGTGTAAGTATAATCCTTATAATGTTCCCCATTAATATAAAGCTTGACAATCGCATCTTTTCTTGGAGAAACGACTAAGTCAATGCGAAATGTTCTTGACTCTAACAACCTATCATCAAAATGGACTATTTCACCATCGGTCGTAGCATCTTCATACCGAATTAAAATATGTGGGTCGTCCCCTTCATCTACTTGGATAGGAATAGTACTTATCATAGGTCTACGTTGTTCTGTTTCAGGTTCAGGTTCTCTCTCTTCTTTCTTTTCTTCTGGTTTCTTCGGCTCAGGTCCTTTGGAGATTGTCAGAGCGACTTCAGAACCTTTTTTAACCTGTGTAAAAGCACTTGGTGATTGAGAGATAACATGATCTTTTTGAACATCATTAGAGTGTGCATACGTTACTTTAGCTAACAATCCTACACCATCTAAATAATTATAAGCTTCTCGCTCTGTTAACCCGCGTAAATTGTTTAAACTTACTGTCTGTTCAACACTGTACGTTAAATAGACCGTTGTTTCCTCAACAATTACTGCTTTACCCGGTTCTGGTACTTGGGTAAGAATGGTCCCTGGCGTTTCATCTGATTGCCGTTCAGCCAATTCAATATTTTTAAAGTCACCAAGAATTCGTTCTGCTCGTTCTCTTTGCATTCCAATGACTTCAGGCATTTCAAACATCTCTTGACCTTCACTAACAGTCAACTTCACTCTACTTCCCACTTTTACGACCGAACCACCAGCTGGGTCTTGACGAATGATATGATCTTCTGGCACCTCTTCATGTATCATTCTCTCGATCTCTACTACTAATCCAAGATCTTTTAACAGCGCTTCAGATTCTTCAACTTCTTCGCCAACGACATTAATTACTTCGACTTCATCAACTTTTAAGAGACTAGGAAAAAGTGCAAATGCTGCTACACCTGAGCCGATGATCAGGAAAAATAACACAAAGATGAACGTCAACCATCGACTTTTCTTCTTTTTCTTTTTTGGTTTTTCTTCTAGTTCAGCTTCTTCTTTCTCAACTTTATTAACTGATGGCTTCGCCTCAATTGTGGCATCTAAATCTTTTATAGTATTATCGTTTTTGATAATAGGAATCGCTTTTGTAATATCTTCTTCCTCACTAGGAATGACAAATTTTGGTTCATTAGCTCGGGCTGGATCTAAAGATGTTTCTATATCCTCCCCCATCTCCAATGCACTTTCATACCGATGGAATGCATCTTTTGCCGTTGAGCGTAGAATAATATTCTCAAGGCTTTGTGGAATAAGACGATTGATTTTCTTTGGTGAGGGAACATCTTCTTGCAAGTGCTTTAATGCAATCGTAACTGCTGTGTCTCCTGAGAATGGAACTTCACCGGTTACCATCTCATACAGAACAATTCCGAGAGAATAAATATCAGACCTATACGTAACAACTCCACCTCTAGCTTGTTCAGGCGAAAGATAATGGACAGATCCCATCACAGAGTTCGTATGGGTAATCGTTGCACTAGACATCGCACGCGCAATTCCAAAATCAGTTACTTTTGCTTCCCCGTCAGAACTAATTAAAATATTATGAGGTTTTATATCCCTGTGTACAATTTGATTCGCATGGGCGTGTGCAATAGCCGATGTCACTTGCATCATAATATCGACTGTTTCATCAAGTGAAAGTGCCCCACGGTCTTGTATTAACTCTTTTAACGTTGGTCCTTCGACATATTCCATTACAATGTAATAAACATCTTCTTCTTCACCAACATCAAAAATGCTAACAACATTCGGGTGGGCTAAGCTTGTAGCTGCTTGCGCTTCACGCCGAAAACGTTTGATGAACTGCTCATCTCTTGAAAACTGTGGTTGTAATACTTTGACGGCAACGATGCGATCAAGGATAACATCACGTGCTTTGTACACATATGCCATTCCACCGCCGCCAATAGTGTCTAATATATGATAACGACCGTTAATACGTGTACCTATCATTAGCGTCACTCCTGTTCCTGACGGTCATGAGAATAGCGGACAATAGCAACAGTTATATTATCTTCTCCTCCACGATCATTGGCTAACTCAATGAGTTTGTCCACTTTTTGATTAACGGTATCACTTAACCGAAGTATTTCCTCTATTTCATTATCCGTTACTTTATTCGACAAACCGTCTGAACAAAGAATGATCGTGTTATCCTCTTCCCAATCAATCGTTTCAATGTCAATCTTGATCGTCGGTTCTGTTCCTAGCGCACGTAATAAAACATTTTTTCTTGGGTGATGCTCAGCTTGTTCGGCTGTAATCTGCCCCGTACGTACTAGTTCATTTACTAAAGAATGATCGGACGTCTTCTGTTGAAATCCACAGCTATTAAGTAAATAACCACGACTATCTCCTACATGGCCAATGGATACAAACTCTTTTGTACATAACGCAATTACTACAGTAGTACCCATCCCTTGGCATTCTCGATGTTCTTTCGAATGTAAAAACAGCTTTTCATTTACTTCTTGAATTGCTTCATTAAGCCATTGCTCAATATCCGTTGGTTTTGACAGCTCAGCAGTACGCAACCATTTTTCCTTTAATAAGTCACTTGTCATTTGACTTGCTACATCACCAGCCTGATGACCACCCATACCATCAGCAACAACTGCCAAGACAGCCCCATTCGGGTGTTGAAAAATACCGCCATTATCTTCGTTATGTGGTCTTACCCTGCCAACATTTGAATTAAATGCAAATTCCACTTATTACTCACCTCGTCTCCTCTTTACGCTCCTTAGCACGGAGCTGACCACAAGCAGCATCAATGTCATGTCCTTGCTCTCTTCGAATCGTGACATTAATCCCCCGATTTTTCAAGATTTTTTCAAATGCAAAGATTTGATCTTTTGGTGTGCGCTTATAATCTCTTTCTAATACAAAATTTACTGGGATTAAATTGACATGACATTTTACATTTTTAATTAAATCAGCCAACTCTTCAGCGTGTTCATCTTGGTCGTTTACTCCTCCAAATAAACCATACTCAAACGTCACTCGACGCCCGGTTTTATTAGTGTAGTAATTAATAGACTCCATTAATTTAGATAACGAATATGCACGGTTAATTGGCATGAGTTTCGATCGTATTTCCGTATTCGGTGCATGCAACGAAATGGCAAAATTGATTTGTAGTCCTTCATCTGCGAACTTGTAAATGTAAGGAACAATACCACTTGTGGAAACTGTAATATGTCTAGCCCCAATATTTAACCCTTTATCATGGTTAATCGTTCTTAGGAAAGAAACGAGCGCATCATAATTATCAAACGGCTCTCCAATTCCCATAACCACTACGGAACTTACTCGTTCGTCGACTTCATCCATTGCTCGTTGTGCCTCTAATACCTGGGCAACAATTTCTCCAGCTTCTAAGTTACGTTTCAAACCACCTAAAGTAGAGGCACAAAACGTACAGCCAATCCGGCAGCCCACTTGAGTGGTTACACAAACACTATTCCCATAATTATGTCGCATAATAACAGTTTCAATCGAATAGCCATCATGAAGTTCAAACAAAAATTTCACTGTGCCATCACTAGATTCTTGTTTCGTCACTGTCTTTAACGTAGTCAATGTAAATTGATGGGCAAGCTTATGACGAAGTTCTTTTGACAAATTCGTCATCGCCTCAAACGAGTCCACTCGTTTACTATAAAGCCATTCATACACTTGCCCCGCTCTAAATGCAGGTTCATTATTTTCTTTTAACCACTGTTTTAATTCATTAAATTGAAGCGAATAAATAGAAGGTAATTTTTCTGTATCCATCAGTATTGTATTTTTGTTTTGATCCTCCATAAGAACTCCCTTCATTTCCACTGTTATCGTTTAATCATCGCTGTTATAAAAAATCCATCTGTATTAAAGTGATGGGGTAATATCGTTAAGCTGCCCTCTTCAAATTTCGCTTTTTCAGAAATATGTTGAGGTAGACGTTCACTTAAGGATAAATCGAGTTGGAAATCATTGTGGTTCTCTAAAAACCATTGTACCATTTCTTCATTTTCAGTGCGGTCGATCGTACAAGTACTGTACACAAGTCTTCCACCTGGTTTTAAAAGTGGTACAACAGCTGTTAAGATTTCCTTTTGAATGTTTTGAATAGCTTCAATATCTTTGAGACTCTTGGTCCATTTTATATCTGGTTTTCTGCGGATTACACCTAGACCTGAACAAGGTGCATCCACTAAGATTGCATCAAAGGTAGCTTCTTCAAAAGAATCCTTTGCAAGCCTTGCATCCATTGTCTTGCCTTCAACTGACTTTAACTGCAGGCGCTCACTTAATTGCTGAATGAGTTTCACTTTATGATCATGCAGATCAAGTGCGGTCACTCGACCCTGATCATTCATTTGTTCTGCCAGATGCGTGGATTTGCCACCTGGTGCAGCACAACAATCTAATACATGCATTTCTTCATCCGGAGCAAGCGCTCTAGCAACAAGCATTGAACTTTCATCTTGTATTGTAATGACACCATTCTTAAATGCTTCCGTATGTGTAACATTTCCTTTTTCAATAATAAGAGCATCATTAGAAAGGTATCCTCGTATCGTACCTATTCCTTCCTGACGTAGAAGCTCAATCGCTTCGTCTACTGATGCTTTCGTCTTGTTAACTCGTACCGTTACTTGAGGAGGCTCTAAATTAGTCAGGCACATTTGTCTTGCCTCTTCAAATCCATACTGCGCAACTAGACGCTTTACTAACCATAATGGATGGCTAGTTTCGATTGCTAGGCGAGTTAGATCATCCTTAATTTCATCGAACGATCGTAGTTCTTGTCTTCTTACATTACGTAAAACACCATTAACCATTCCAGATATCCCTTGGTGTCCTCTTCGTTTTGCGATCGTTACCGCTTCATGAACAATTGCCCGATCGGGAACACGATCCAAATAAATCATTTGATATAAGGATAACCTCAATAACACTCGCACCCAGTCATCTAGCTTTTTAACACCTTTTTTTATAAATGGCTCTAAATAAAAGTCAAGCGTATCACGGCGTTGAACAGTACCGTAGACAATTTCGGTTAATAATCCTACATCCCGTTGGTCTAAGTTTGCTTTTTTCACCGTTTGATTTAATAGCAAATTACTATAGGCCTGATTTTTTTCAATTTGAAGTAAAACATCTAGTGCAACATCACGAATTGTTTTTTGTTTCATACTAATCTCCTAGCTTATCTCCTGTTGTAATGCCTGCACCACGCAGAAATTGGCCGGCAAGCATTCGTTTTTTTCCTGCTGGTTGCAAGTCTGTTACCTTAATAGCTGTTTTGTTTCCTGTTGCAACGAGAAAACCATCTTCTTCGACGGCTATTACCGTTCCTGGTTCAGCGTTTTGAGTTGCTGCCATTTTTTGACCCCACCAAATCTTCATCGGTTGGCCGGCAAAAGTGGTGAAAGCAACCGGCCACGGGTGAAGCCCTCGAATTTGGTTATAAATTTCTTCACCGGTTTTAATCCAATCAATCATCTCTTGGTCCCTAGTAATGTTCCAAGCATAAGTAACTTCTTCCTCGTTTTGTACAATAGGCTGAATTTCACCACGAATAAGAGATGGGATCGTTTCCGATAATAACTTAGCCCCTGCTGCGCTTAACGTATTATGGAGCGAGCCAACATGGTCTTCCTCTTCAATCGGGACGACAGCTTGCGTTAGTATATCACCTGCATCTAACTTTTCAACCATATACATTATCGTAATTCCAGTTTCTTTTTGTCCGTCTATTATTGATTTGTGGATTGGTGCTCCGCCACGATATTTAGGTAACAAAGAAGCGTGGACGTTAATACAACCATACTTTGGTGTTTCTAATATTTCTTTGGGCAAAATTTGTCCAAATGCTGCGGTAACAATTAATTCTGGACTTAGCGCAAGAACCTTATCTAACTCTTCTTTTTCTTTTATTTTTTCCGGTTGCAAGACAGTTAATCCATGTTTTTCTGCTTCTACTTTGACAGGAGGAGGAGTTAACACTCTTTTTCTACCTTTTGGACGGTCAGGTTGTGTTACAACACCTACAACTTCATATCCATCCTCAATCAATTGGCGTAATACTGGAACGGAAAAATCGGGTGTACCCATAAAAACTATTCTCATTCGTCTATAGACCTACCTTTCTATATAAACACTGCTCCAACAACCTTACATAAACATCTGTGGATTCATATCGATTGAAATCTGCAAGTCTCCTCGTGCAGTTTCTCTACTGTAGTGCTGTTGAATTTCACGTAATATTTTTCCAAGCATCGGTTCATTTTTGTATTTTATCATGCATTGATAGCGATATCTATTTTTTAACCGCGCAATAGGTGAAGCTACTGGGCCTAAAATATTAGCTTCGTTGGTGAGTTGTTGTTTTAAAAATTGTGTGATTTTTTCTGTAACATGAATGACTTTAGGCAGTTCTTGGTGTGACACATTAATGAGTGCAATATGATAGTAAGGGGGGTAGCCACTGCCTTTTCTAATCAATATTTCTCGCTGAAAAAAGGTAACGAAATCATGTTCTTTTACAAGTTCAATACTATAGTGCTCTGGCGTATATGTTTGAACGACCACTTCTCCCGGCAATTTGTGTCGCCCTGCTCTCCCACTTACTTGCGTTAATAGTTGAAATGTTCTTTCAGACGAGCGAAAATCTGGTAGATGAAGCATCGTGTCTGCAGTAAGAACACCGACGAGTGTAATGTTCGGGAAATCCAGTCCTTTGGCAATCATTTGAGTACCTAGTAAAATATCTGCTTTTCCTTCACCAAAGTCTTTTAATAACTTTTGGTGAGAGCCTTTTCTCCTGGTCGTGTCAACATCCATTCGAATAACACGTGCCTCTGGCAATACTTTTCCTAATTCTTCTTCCACCCGTTGCGTCCCCGTTCCAAAAAAACGAACATGTTCGCTTGAACAAGACGGACAAGTTGTAATCATTCGTTCTTCGTGTCCGCAATAATGACATTTAAGCGAGTGATTTGTTTTATGATATGTAAATGAGATGTCACAGTGCTCACAATTAGCAACGTACCCACAATCTCGACACATCACAAAAGTAGAAAACCCGCGTCGATTTAACAGTAATACCATTTGTTCTTTTTTATCGATGCGGTCTTTCATTTTTTCAAATAATGAACTCGAAAACATAGACCGGTTCCCGTCTCTTAGTTCTTCACGCATATCAACTATTTCTACGGTCGGAAGCGGCCCTTGATTAACTCGTTCCCCCAATGTCAGTAGTTCATATCTACCTACTTTTGCCCTCGCATACGTTTCTAAAGAAGGTGTTGCACTACCTAGTACTACAGGACAACAATAATAATGCCCCCGAAAAATGGCCACATCTCTAGCATGATATTTAGGCATTTCATCTTGCTTGTAGCTGCCTTCATGCTCTTCATCTATTATAATAATTCCTAAATTTTCAAAAGGAGCGAAAACTGCAGATCTTGCTCCTACGGCAACTCGTACTTCTTTGCGGTGAATTTTACGCCACTCATCATACTTCTCACCTAGTGAAAGTCCACTATGAAGAACCGCGACTTGAGAACCAAACCGCCCTTTAAACCTATCAACCATTTGTGGCGTTAAAGAGATCTCAGGTACGAGAACAATGGCTTCTTTACCTTCAGATAGGACTCGATCAATCACTTGTAAGTAAATTTCTGTTTTTCCACTGCCAGTGACACCATGTAATAAAAATGTTTTATGCACATTTTCTTCAATTGAATCGAGGATGGGTATTGTCACTTGTTGCTGTTGATCAGTTAACTGTAATGGTTTCGTTTGCGCAAATGTTTCATTTATAAAAGGATCTCTATAAAATTCTTTTTCTTTTTCAACAAGTACACCTTTATCGATTAATGATTTAACCGATTGACGACTGCTTTGCGTCAATTCGATTAAACGAATTAAGGGAACTTGTTCACCATTTTCAATAAAGTAGTGAACGATCGCTAGCTGCTTTTCTGCTCGTTGCGGCAGACCCACAAGTAAATCCTTTAATTGGTCTTTCGATAACAAGCTTTCAATCATTCGGTGAGTTTGCTTTTTACCTTTATCCTTAACTGCATATTGGACTTCTAGTAAACCACACTTTACTGCATCCTTAATCGAAGTCAACAAACTAGGGTCAGTATCAACAATCTCATTCCACTTAACTAACGGTTGCTTATTAAAGAACGGCTGTAGTGATATAGGTAACAATTGAATTTCTTGCAAACAAAGGAGTTGCTTTTCAACTTTTGTTTTTAATGCAGCAGGCAACATAACCTGGTAGGCGGAAATCTTATATGATAATGTTTGTTCGGTTAGCCAATTACCTAACTCTAGTAGTTCTTCTGTTAAGACAGGAGTAACATCTAGTATCTCTTTTATTTCTTTCAGCTTTTCAACAGTAGAGCTTTCGGTTATTTCCACTACAAAACCTTGGATTGAGCGTGGACCAAAAGGAACAACGACCCTCATTCCTTTTTCTAGAACGTCATACCACTTACTTGGAATTTTATAATCAAACAGGCGATCTGTCTGTCCACTTGGGACATCGACTATTACCCTAGCAATCATTCGCGAGAACTTCCTTGTTCATATTTAATTATTTCGGTAAGAAGCTGTTCAGCTACTTCTCGTTTCGTCATAATCGGGAGCTCAACGGTTTCACCACTTTTTTTATAGATAGTTACTCTGTTTGTATCTCCCTTAAATCCGGCACCAGCTTCAGTTATGTTATTTGCAACGATCAAGTCTAAATTTTTACGATCTAATTTACCTTTGGCATACTCTTCTACTTTTTCAGTTTCTGCTGCAAACCCGACTAATGTTTGGTGTGTTTTTAATTCACCTAATGTTGCTAAAATGTCGGTAGTTCGTTCTAATTCGATAACCGCATCCCCAGGCTTTTTCTTCATTTTCTCAGCATGAACAACTTTTGGCCGGTAATCTGCAACAGCAGCTGTCTTAACAACAACATCAGTTGAGACATAATGCTCCATGACGGCTTCATACATGTCCTGTGCCGACTCGACATTAATTCGTATGACTCCTTTAGGTGCATCTAGTTGTGTTGGACCTGAAATAAGAATAACTTTAGCCCCTAGTTGAGCTGCTACTTCAGCAACTTGGTAGCCCATTTTTCCTGAAGAATGGTTTGTAATGTAGCGAACTGGGTCGATCTTTTCTTGCGTAGGCCCTGCTGTAATGAGAAACTGTTTTCCTACAAGCGGTTGATACAACTCTTCGTCAAAAAACTGATCAAGTTGTTCAATAATTTGTTCCGGCTCTGGTAGTCGTCCTTTTCCAACATAGCCACATGCAAGAAAACCTTCATTTGGTTCAATAAAATGATAGCCATATCCATTGAGTGTTTGTAGGTTGTTAATAACCGCTGGATGTGCATACATATGTACATTCATTGCAGGAGCAACAAATACAGGAGCTGTTGTTGCAAGTAAAGTTGTAGATATCATATCATCTGCAATTCCATTTGCTAACTTTCCAATCATATTAGCTGTTGCTGGTGCAATCAAAATAACGTCAGGCCAATCGGCCAAATCAATATGCGCAACACCACTTGGGTCCTTTTCATCAAACGTGTCATTATACACAGGTTGCCTCGAAAGTGTTTGAAACGTTAACGGAGACACAAATTGCTCAGCAGATTTGGTCATCATCACTTTTACTGTCGCACCTGCTTGTGACAGCTTACTTGTTAATGCTGCGGCTTTAAAAACAGCAACACCACCAGTAACACATAGTAATATTTTCTTTCCCTTTAACATATCTCTTCCCCCCATATACATAGAAAAGTGTAAGGCGCTCGTTCATCGGCGACTAGCGCTGGAGGGCCATCAATAAGTGTCATAGACCTTTAGACACGGTTGATGGACCGAAGCGACCTCGAGCCGATAGCGCCTGCAACTAGACATAGAAAAGTGTAAGCGACTGTTCAGCCGCTTACAGCTGTGAGAACTCGAATTTTTTTATGAAAAAACAACCTATTGTAAGAATAGGTTGTTATTTTTCAAGGCGCTCATATTGAAGTTGATCTGATACAATTTCCTCTAAAGCAACCCCTACTGGTTTATAAGAAACAGGTTTAACTACTAGAGGACCACGTTTTGAATCTTCTTTAATTTCACGAGCACGTTTAGATGATACCGTGACTAACGTATACTTTGAGTCTAACTTATCTAATAAAGAATCGATTGATGGATATAACAAATTACTCAACCTCCACTAATTGTTTATACTTCTCAATTAATCGTTCACGCTTACAATGCTCAGCTGTGACAATCGCCTTAATACGGTTAACAGCTGCTTGGACTTCATCGTTTTCTACGACGTAGTCATATTTTTTCATCATATCAATTTCTTCTTTGGCAACTGTCATGCGCTTGTTAATGACTTCAGCCGTTTCAGTGCCTCGACCTTCAATCCGCTTTCTTAATTCAGCTAAGCTTGGTGGCATTAAAAAGATAAACACACCTTCAGGTAAGCGTTCTTTAACTTTTAAAGCACCTTGTACTTCAATTTCTAAAATGATGTCATTACCTTCATCAATTGTTTTTTTGACGTAATCAATCGGTGTACCATAGTAATTACCAACGTATTCAGCCCATTCTAATAGCGCATCATTTTTTATCATTTCTTCAAATTCATCTCTTGATTTAAAGAAGTAATTGACACCATCTACTTCCCCTTCACGTGGAGCACGAGTGGTTGCCGACACTGAGTATTGAATGTCTGTGTTCTCTTGACGAAGAGCTGAACAAACCGTTCCTTTCCCGACACCCGCAGGACCTGAGAGCACGATCAACAACCCTTTTTCCTTCTTCATAAATACCTCCGTTTAACTTGTCATTCTTTTTTTATTCAATAGACAAGTCATTGTTAAAAAGTGTAAGAAACTCGGCGTTAGCCGAGCAACTCTTGTATGTATGTCTAAGCGTCTTCTGATTCATCTTTGTTCGTTAGACGCTGTGCAACCGTTTCTGGTTGAACTGCACTTAAAATGACATGGTCGCTATCTGCGATGATTACAGCTCGAGTACGTCTACCATATGTTGCATCGATTAACATGTTACGTTCTCTCGCTTCCTGTATAATCCTTTTTATAGGCGCAGACTCTGGACTTACAATTGAAATAATACGATTTGCAGATACGATGTTACCAAAGCCAATATTAATTAACTTAATGTTCATCTTTTCTCCCTCGCTTTTTGAGAGGAGTGAAATAATGACTATTAGGCTAAACCCGATTTAAGGTAAGCACATGTCTTATCGTCAAAAAAGAAAACTCACTCTCGATATTTTTCCCATCCTAAAATTACTATATACGAAGAACGGGCGTTTTTCTATAAAATCATTCAATATTTTGCACTTGTTCTTTAATTTTTTCAATTTCGCTCTTTAATTCTACCACTTGTTGGCTTATATGTATGTCATTTGCTTTTGAGCCAATCGTATTTATTTCACGATTCATCTCTTGAATGAGGAAATCTAACTTTCTCCCAACAACTCCACCCTCTTCAATGATCTTTAGGAATTGGACGGTATGAGAGTCTAACCGAATTAACTCCTCATCGACATTTGACTTATCCGCAAAGAAAGCTACTTCATTTAAAAGTCTATTCTCATCATACTCAACTTGCCCTTGTAAAAATTCTTCTACACGCTTTTGTAACTTAGTGCGATAGTGATCGGCTACTTTAGGAGCATATTGTTTTAACTCCGTTGCTATTTTATTAACAAATTCAACTCTTGTTTTTAAATCAACATATAAGGAATGTCCTTCTCGCTTTCTCATTTCGGCAAGCTTTGATACGGCCTCTTCAGTAGCTTTAATAAGTATGGTGAACAGTCCTTCATCGGTTTGTTCCTGCTCGTGAACACTTACAATCTTTTCGTGTAAAAGTAATGCGTCTACTGACGGTTTCCCCTTGACATCCGCTCGTTTTTTCATATCAGCTGCTGCATGAATATATTCCTGAAAAAGGTCCCAATCTATATCTAAGCGCTTTTTGACGAGACCTTCACCCTCTATATTAATAAAAACATCCACTTTACCGCGATTCACTTGTTTTTGGACGGCTTTCTTTAACTGTTCTTCAATTGGTAAAAGCTGTCTAGGCATACGAAGCATTACTTCAAAAAAACGATGATTATAGGAACGCATTTCAACTGAAACTTTAAAGCGTTCATTTTCTAAGACCGCTTGCCCGTATCCTGTCATACTTGTAATCATCTTATCACATCCACTTTTTCTATTCTATCTAATATTAACACCTTCAACAAAAAAAAGGAAAGAAAGGCCGTTACAGGTAAAAAGTTACCTATAACAGCCTAACGAAACTTTTTTAAAATAGCAAGTAATAAACTTAACGCTTTTTACCAAATAGTTGACCTGCTCCTAATACAACCGTCGGTATAGCAGCCATACCGAGGATAAGTAGCCAATCACGTGCATCCATGAAGGTCGTATGGAAGACCGTTTGTAATGGCGGGTAGTAGATAACGGCAAGCATAAGTAAAACAGAAGAAATAACCGCAACTACAAGATACATATTTTCAAAAGGATTGCGGTGATATACAGAGTACTCACTTCGACAGTCGAATACATGAATGAGTTGTGCCATAACGAGTGTTACAAACGCTACCGTCTGCGCCTTTGTTAAATCATCTGGGTTAGCATTTAAAGTCACCATAAATGCGACTAATGTTACGACCCCAATCATTAAACCTCTGCTCACAATTTTCCAAGCAAGGCCTCTAGCAAATACTCCTTCATGAGGACTTCGTGGTGGTCGCTTCATAACATCGCCTTCCGCTTTATCCATTCCAAGAGCCATCGCTGGTAAACCATCCGTTACGAGGTTAATCCATAAGATTTGAATCGCTACGAGTGGTAAAGGTAACCCTAAAATCATCGCAAACAACATGACTAAAATTTCCCCAACATTGGATGCGAGCATATACCGAATAAACTTTCGGATATTCTCATAGATATTCCTTCCTTCTTTAATCGCTGCTTTAATTGTTGCAAAATTATCATCACTTAATATGAGAGATGATGCTTCTTTAGCCACATCTGTACCTGTAATTCCCATTGCAATCCCAATGTTAGCCGCCTTAATTGCAGGAGCATCATTAACACCATCACCAGTCATTGCAACAATGTGCCCTCGTGCTTGGAGCGCTTTAACGATCTTTAATTTATGTTCAGGAGAAACACGAGCAAATACGTACACATCATCAACGACTTCTTCAAGCTGTTCGACACTTATTCTAGAAAGCGTTTGTCCATCAAGTACTTTCCCATTTTCAGGAAGTATGTCGAGTTGCTTAGCTATTGCTCGCGCCGTAATGGCATGGTCTCCAGTGATCATAATGGTTTTAATACCCGCCTCACGACACTCACGAATGGAGTCTCTCACCTCTGGTCTAGGAGGATCAATCATTCCTTCGAGGCCAATGAACGTTAAATCTTTTTCTATATCTAATGGATAATCCACTTTATCAGAAGTCGATAGTGGACGATACGCGATAGCAATTGTTCGGAGCGCTTGACTAGCTAATGTTGTTATCGCATCCTCTACTAACGTTCGACTCCTATTCGTCATCGCTTCTTCTCTGGAATTGAAGAAGATATTTTTACTATTTGCTAATACGACATCCGGTGCACCTTTAGTGACCGCAAACCTTTTACCATTTTTATCTTCAACGATCACTGTCATCATTTTTCTCGTTGATTCAAACGGAAATTCTTTAATAATTCTAAATTGCTTTTTAAGGGCCTCTGAAGTAATTCCTGCTTTCATCGCAGCAACCACCAGTGCTCCTTCTGTAGGATCGCCATCTATTACAAATTCTGTTTTCTTCTTTTTTAGTAGACCTTCCTTGACAGGTTTTTCATTGATTTTAGCATGATTACATAAGTACCCAAAAGCTAACATCTGTTGCAGGGCTCGTTCTTTTTGAATGTTTACTTTTTCACCACTAGCTAAAAAATCACCTTTTGGCTCATAGCCTGTTCCTGTTACATGCCACGTCTTACCACCAATCCACAGGTGGGTAACTGTCATCTTATTTTGCGTTAAAGTTCCAGTTTTGTCAGAACAAATGACAGACGCACATCCTAAAGTTTCAACGGCAGGGAGTTTACGAACAATCGCCTTTCGTTTAATCATTCGTTGAACACCTAGAGCTAATGCTACGGTTACTATCGCTGGTAAACCTTCAGGAATGGCTGCAACTGCTAAAGAAACCCCAGCGAGGAACATCGTGTAAACGTCATGCCCTTGATAAACCCCAATTAAAACGACAAGAGCTGTAAGAAGAAGTGCAACACCGATTAAAATCTTCCCCAACTGTTCTAACTTTCTTTGTAAAGGGGTTACTAATGTTTCTGTTGATTGAAGCAAATGAGCAATCTTTCCCATTTCTGTTTTCATACCGGTTGCAATAATAACACCAATTCCATTTCCTTGTGTGACGAGTGTACCCATAAATGCCATATTAGCTTGATCACCAAGTTCAAGGGCTTCACCTATTAAAACCTGTTCACTTTTTTGTACAGGAACAGATTCTCCTGTAAGTGACGATTCTTCGATTTGAAGACCATTGACTTTTAAAAGCCTCATATCAGCACCAATTCGGTCACCGCTCGTGATCTTAACGATATCACCAACAACCGCCAAACTAGACGGAATTTTTATCCACTCTCCATTACGAAGGACGACTAGTTGCGGAGCAGACAATTCTTTTAAAGCTGTCAATGATTTTTCTGCTTTTCGTTCTTGTACGAATCCTAATACACCATTTAGTAAAATAATAATCATAATTGTAATCGCATCGATGTATTCACCCAATAACCCGGAAATGAGTGTCGCAGCTAGTAGAACGAGCACCATAAAATCTTTAAACTGACTTAAGAAGACTAATAGCGCTGAAGGTTTTTCTCCTTCGTCCAATTTGTTTTCACCATATTGCTTTAACCGTTTTTGTGCCTCCTTATCTGACAAACCAGATATTCCGTTTGTACCTGTCGATCTTTCAACTTCATTTACCTCCATCTCATACCATTTCATGAAGACACCCCACATCTTGTACACTTTATACAAGCATCATATTCAGGCACGTCCTAAAAAATGCTATACTGATGATAGTAATGATTTTATAAATATTAAAAATTGATTTTTTCTCAAAAGTTGAACGTTAAGGAAGTTGGTGAATGTATGTCATTTGATGGACTAATGACTAGAGCAATAACAAGAGAATTACAAGAAAAATTAGAAACAGGGAGAATATCCCGTGTCTTTCAACCTTATAAAACTGAGTTATTATTAACAATCCGTGCAAAAGGAACAAATCATTCCTTGCTATTATCAGCAAACCCTTCATTTGCTCGTGCTCATTTAACGACGGAAAAATATGATAACCCTCAAGAGCCGCCGATGTTTTGCATGCTACTTCGTAAACATTTAGAAGGTAGTTTTATTGAAAAAATTGAGCAAGTCGATATGGAACGCATCATTACAATTGATATAAAAGGAAAGGACGAATTAGGCGATACTACATACAAAACATTAGTTATTGAAATTATGGGACGGCATAGTAACATTACACTGATCGATAAAGAGAGCAAAAGAATTATTGACAGCATCAAACATATTACTCCGTCGCAAAGCAGTGTAAGAACCGTTTTACCAGGTCATACGTACGAGTTTCCACCAGGGCAAGGAAAGACCGATCCCTTTTCTGTAGATGAGGAAGGATTGTTACGTAAGCTAGATTTCAATCAAGGAAAATTAGATAAACAGCTTCTTGAAGCTTTTTCGGGCATTTCACCACAAGTAACAAAAGAAATCGTTCACCGTGCCAAGTTATCACAACAAAAAGCCATAGTATCTGCTTTTTTTGAAGTGATCGCCCCATTAAAAGCTAATCGATTTGAACCACAGATGGTAGTAGTAAATGGAAAAGAAGCATTCTCTTTATTCTCATTAACACATATACAAGGTGATGTGCGCTATTTCTCTTCAGTAAGTCAACTACTTGATCGCTTTTTCTACGGAAAAGGAGAGCGTGACCGGGTAAAACAACAAGCCCATGATCTTGAACGCTTTTTACGAAATGAACTTTCAAAAAATGAAAAGAAAATTAAAAAGCTCGAAAAAACATTAGTTGATGCTGAAAAAGCACAAAAGTACCAGCGCTTCGGAGAACTATTAACCGTTAATCTTCATATAGTCAAACGCGGTGACAAAGCAGTCGACGTCATCGATTATTACGATGAGTTTTGGGGAACTGTAACGATCACATTAGACCCACAGAAAAGTCCATCAGACAATGCTCAAAACTACTTCCGTAAATATAATAAAGCAAAAAAATCAGTTGCGGTTGTAGAGGAACAAATTGAAAAAGCGAAACAAGAAATTCAATACCTTGATCAATTAATTCAGCAAATGGAATCGGCATCACCTAAAGATGTTGAAGAAATCCGTGAAGAGCTAGTTGAAGAAGGCTATGTGAGACGTCGCCAAAAAGATAGTAAGAAAAAGAAAAAGCCAATCAAACCACAAGTAGAATCGTATGTTTCATCAGCAGGTGTGGAATTTTTTGTCGGAAAAAATAACAAGCAAAACGAATTTCTAACGAATCGGTTTGCCCGCCAAGACGAAATCTGGCTTCATACAAAGGACATTCCTGGTTCTCACGTCGTGATCCGCCATACCAACCCTGACGAAACGACGTTAACAGAAGCAGCAACAGTTGCTGCCTTTTATAGTAAGGCACGCCAATCGAGTGGTGTACCTGTTGACTATACGAAAATTAGACATGTCAAAAAACCAAACGGCTCAAAACCAGGCTTTGTTATTTATGACAATCAAACAACGTTGTATGTAACACCTGATGAGGATCTAGTATTGAAGTTGAGAAAGTAATTCTCATTTAGTACAAGCCATACGGGTAAAGAGGTCGTTTTTTCTGCTCTTAGGAAACGATTGATGGACTAAATCAACAGATATCAACAGCATAATTTAACACAGCTATTATTAAAAAGAGGACAGCCAATTTAATTCGGCTGTCCTTCTTGTTATAGTTTGCAAATCGTAATTAATGCTAAGCCGTCAACAACCGGAAAGTGTTCAACTTCCTTTGCTCCACAGTTTTTTAGAAATGTAGAGAGTTCCACCGAATTATAGCGATGACGTAACGTTGAAATATTAGACCACTTTAACAAAGTCGTTTCCTCAAACTGTGTAATGTTATGTCGTTTACAATACTCGGCAGCTGTTTGTTGATTCATATGTTCAGATGGATTTAACATCGCAATCATTCCACCCTCTTTTACGACACGGATCATTTCCTTCATACCTTTAGCAGGCTCCGGTAAGAGAAAAAGCACACATGTAGAAATCGCAACGTCAAATTCATGATTAGCAAATGGTAAGTTATACGCATCTCCTACTTGAAATGTTGCTTTATCTTTTTTACCTTTTTCTTCGTAAAGTTCATTTGCAGCTTGAATCATTCCTTCAGAAAGATCTATACCTACAACATGATCGGCTTCTTCTACTCCTCTAAATAATAAACGTCCTGTCCCACAGCCCACATCCAATACGCGTTTGCCGCTCCAGGTTCCTGTTGCTTGTTTTAGTTGATCATGTACAGCCCCTAACCACCTAGTACATGCCATCCCATCAAAAAAAGGCACTAACTGATCAAACTCTTCCCCATTCATCTTTCGCATATGTACTCCCCCTTATTATTACTTTTCAAGCTCTCATTACTAGCCCATACACTTTAAATATCCCAATACCGAGCTGTAGGAATTACTTCGGCTTTTCTAACTCATATTCCTTTAACATCGTACTAAATTAGGGAAAGAACGAATAAAAGGTATATAAAAATAGAGATGAAAATCACAAATGATCTCCACCTCTATTTTATGCCTTTATTGTTCTTCTCTCGATAGCAAAACTCTTTGAACTGTTGCCAGTCCAACTCTTTATAGATTAACTGTTCATCCAATCTGTAGACGATGGATTTTGACGCCATTGCTTTAACTTTGATACTTCTTCTTCATTAATATCGTTTCTTTCTAATGAGACTTGAAGAAGCGTTTCATAATCTGTTAGTACTTGGAACGGTAATTTTGCTTCTTCGAGTTGAGTTATCCCTTTTTCTAAGCCGTATGTAAAAATGGCCACAACACCAACGACAATACCACCTACTTCACGAACAGCTTCTGCAGCGGTAATGACACTTCCCCCTGTTGAAACCAAATCTTCAACAATAACTACTTTATCGCCAGCTTCGATTTTTCCTTCAATTTGATTACCTTTTCCATGACCTTTTGCTTTGCTACGAATATAAGCCATCGGTTTTTCCATCAAATCACTGACCCAAGCCGCGTGAGGAATACCAGCTGTTGCTGTTCCTGCAATGACATCAACATCAGCATAATTCTCATCAATTAATTGCTTTAACCCTTTTGCAATATCCTTACGAATCGTAGGATATGAGAGTGTTAAACGATTATCACAATAAATAGGAGATTTCATCCCGGAGCTCCATGTAAATGGATCATTTGGACGTAAATATACAGCATTGATATCTAATAGGTGCGATGCAATTTGTTCTTTCATGCTAATTCCTCCCATTCTTTTACTACTCTTTCAAAAGCCTTTGTAGGATCTTCACTTGCAGTTATACTTCTTCCAACAACAATTCCCCAACTGCCAAGTGTTCTAGCATCACTCGGTGTTGTCACCCGTTTTTGATCCCCTACAGCATCTCCAGCTAAACGAATCCCAGGTGTGACTGTTAAAAACTGTTCTCCACAAGCCTCATGAATAAGTGGTACTTCTAGTGGTGATGAAACTACTCCATCTAATCCACTTTCACTGGCTAACTTCGCATAGACTTGAACAGTTTCTTTCATCGTTCCGTTAATTCTCAATTCTTCTTGCATGACCTGTTCACTCGTACTCGTTAATTGAGTGACAGCGATAAGCTTCGGACGCTCTATTCCAGATGGAGTTCCAGCATAAAGACCTTCCATCGCTTGTTTCATCATTTCTGAACCACCTGCTGCATGAACATTAACAATATCAACATTTAATCGAGCAAGAGCTTTCATTCCTTGCTGTACGGTATTTGGGATGTCATGTAACTTTAAATCTAAAAAAATTTGATGCCCTTTTTCTTTTAAACTATGAATAAGTTGTGTACCTGAACTATAAAAAAGTTCCATACCGACTTTTAAAAATAACGGTTCCTTTGGCATTTTCGTTAGAAACTCTTCAACCGCTTCGGTGCTGGAAAAATCTAAGGCAATAATAACAGGTCTTTTCATTACTTCCAGCTCCCTCCCGTTAATTCAGAAATGTGATCAACACCGAGCTGATCTAACCATTCAGGCAGTTCATCAATAATTTCCGGACAAATAAATGGATCAACAAAGTTTGCTGTACCAACTGCAACAGCATCGGCACCTGCTAAGAAAAATTCAATAACATCTTCAGCTGATTGTATGCCACCCATTCCGATAATTGGGATCGAAACGGCTTGACTTACTTGATGGATCATACGGATCGCTACCGGCTTTACTGCAGGCCCAGAAAGTCCACCTGCACCATTGGCTAAGATCGGTTTTCGAGATTTTAAATCTATCCGCATCCCTAATAATGTATTAATCATAGATAGTCCATCGGCACCGGCTTCTTCTACTGCCCTAGCCATTCCAACAATATCAGCAACATTAGGTGACAACTTCACATAAACAGGAACTGAAGATACTCGTTTCACTTCTTTTGTCAATTCTGCTGCTACTTCTGGGATCGTACCGAAAGCAATCCCACCCTTTTTAACGTTTGGACAAGAAATATTTAACTCTAGTGCAGTCACATTGGGTGCTTTAGATACACGTTCTGCTACTTCAATATAATCTTCCGTTTCTGATCCAGCTACGTTCGCAATAATAGGAACATCATACTTTTCTAGCCATGGTAATTCCTCGTTGACGACTTTTTCTAGGCCTGGGTTTTGTAATCCGATTGCGTTTAGCATTCCAGCTGCTGTTTCGGCAACACGTGGTGTTGGATTTCCGTAGCGCGGTTCAGCTGTAGTAGCTTTAACTGCAATCGCACCCAGCTTACTTAAATCGTAAAATTTTGCATACTCTTTTCCAAATCCAAAGCAACCGGAAGCTGGCATAATTGGATTTTTCATAGATAATCCTGGTAGTTCTATTTGTAAACGGCTCATAGTATCACCTCTCCGATTGGGAATACAGGACCGTCTGTACATATCTTTTTATATGAAGTGCCTGTTGGATCGTCTTGAAGATGACATACACACGCAAGGCAAGCACCAATACCACAGCCCATTCGCTCTTCAAGAGATAAATACGCTCTTCGATCATGAAAACGAACTTCTAATGCTTTCAACATAGGGTTAGGGCCACAAGAATATAACACATCAAAATCAATACCTTCTTGCTCTATAACATCAGTGACAAACCCTTTTGAACCATATGTTCCATCAACTGTTGCGACATACGTATCCCCAAGTTGTGCAAATTTCTCTTCATAAAAAACATCTTTGGCTGAAGCAAATCCGAGCACGTGAACCACTGTTACTCCTCTTGCTTTCAGTTGCTGTGAGAGGTAGTACAGTGGAGGAACACCAATCCCACCACCTACTAATAGTGCTACTTCTCCCTCTTTTGCTTCTTCTACAGGAAAGCCTGTGCCAAGGGGACCCATGACATCCACAAGTTCCCCTTTCACACGTTGCGATAAAAGTGACGTTCCTTTTCCACCAGCACGATATAACATCGTTAGCTGTTTTTTGTTTAGATCGACGTTACAGATGCTAATTGGGCGGCGTAACAGTGGATCAATTCCACGATCAATTTTGACATGAACAAATTGACCTGGTGTTGTCATATTAGAAACGAGTTCACCTTCAATTACTAACTCAAATATTTGATCCGCAATTTTCTCCTGGTGAACGATCGTTAAATTATCCTTAAGCACAAGCACATCCCCCTTTGTAAGATAAGTTAGTATATATTCGAAGATGTCTAGCTGCAGCGCCCAGCAACTCGCGAGACTTCGCTCCCCTCCTTACGATAAGTCAACATCGGCTCACTAGCGTTCACCGTGTTTCCTTTATCTCATACGGGTAAGCTCCAGTCCGTACGTCGCTGAACGGGCGCTTTCGCTTTTCTTTTCTTATTGCATGGCTGGCATACTTTCTGAGGCAAATGTAATCGACTCAATAACTTTTAATAGTGCTTCTGCTGTATCAAGTGACGTTAAACATACCACACCGTTTTCGACTGCTTCACGACGAATTCGGAAACCATCACGAGCAGGTTGTTTTCCTTTTGAGAATGTATTGATTACAAATTGTGCTTGTCCTTGGCGAATGACATCTAATAAATTCGGCTTTTCAGCACCTATTTTATTCACAGTTGTCACTGGAATTTGTAGATCTTTGATCAAACCAGCGGTTCCTTCAGTAGCTAAAATGTTATAGCCAATACGGTGGAAGCGCTGAACAAGTGCTAATCCTTCTTCTTTATCCTTATCTGCAATAGTGAAAAGGACAGATCCGTACTTCGGAATCTTCATTCCAGATGCAATTAGCCCTTTATATAACGCTTTTTCTAACGTATAATCGCGTCCCATAACTTCACCGGTTGATTTCATTTCCGGACCGAGAGAAATATCGACACGGCGTAACTTAGCAAATGAGAATACTGGTACTTTTACTGATACTTCTTTGCCTTCAGGGTGATAGCCTGTTTCATATCCTAATTCAGGAAGCTTTTTACCTAGGATCGCTTTCGTTGCAAGGTTAGCCATAGCCACACCTGTTATTTTACTTAAGAACGGTACCGTACGACTTGAACGAGGATTTACTTCTAGCACGTAAACCTCATCCTCGTGTAATACGAACTGGATGTTTAAAAGTCCAATAATATTTAATCCGCGAGCTAATGAAATCGTACGCTCAATAACTTTTTCTTTAATTTCAGCAGATAGTGTTTGTGGTGGATAGACCGCAATCGAGTCTCCTGAGTGAACCCCAGCACGTTCAATATGTTCCATAATTCCTGGGATATAAACGTTTTCACCATCTGATATAGCATCCACTTCAATTTCTTTTCCTGTTAAATAACGGTCAATTAATACCGGATGCTTCGGGTTGATCTTAACTGCATTTTCCATATAGTTTAGTAACTCAGCTTCTTTATAGACGATCTCCATTGCTCTACCACCTAGTACATAAGATGGACGTACTAAAACAGGGTAGCCAATTTCAGTTGCAATTTTGACTGCTTGATCTACTGACGTTGCTGTTTTACCTAATGGTTGTAAGATACCTAATTCTTGTAATGTATTTTCAAACTTATCGCGATCTTCTGCGCGGTCCATATCCTCTAATGCTGTTCCTAAAATTTTAACTCCACGAGCTGCCAAGCCTTCCGCTAAGTTAATCGCCGTTTGACCACCAAATTGAACAATTACACCTTCTGGTTGCTCCTGTTTAATGACATGCAATACGTCTTCAAGGGTTAATGGCTCAAAGTACAACTTGTCAGATGTACTGAAATCTGTAGAAACCGTTTCTGGATTATTGTTAATAATAATTGCTTCATATCCAGCTTCTTTAATTGCCCAAACCGTATGAACTGTCGCGTAATCAAACTCAATTCCTTGACCGATACGAATTGGACCAGAACCTAATACGAGAATACTCTTTTTATCTGAAATGAACGACTCGTTTTCATCTTCATACGTTCCGTAGAAATAAGGAGTTGCAGATTCAAATTCTGCTGCACATGTATCGACCATTTTATATACTGGCATTATTCCTTCTTGCTCACGCAGGTCGAAAATTTCTCCTTCTTCCATTTCCCACAGGTTTGCGATAGTTACATCAGCAAAACCTTTTTCTTTCGCTTCAGTTAATAGTTCGATGTTGCCTTTGCTATCTTTTAATAATTTTTCTAACTTCACGATACCTTCCATTTTATGAAGGAAGAAACGGTCAATTTTACTTAGTTCCCAAAGTTGTTCTACCGTGTAACCACGACGGTAAGCTTCACCGATTACAAACAAACGCTCATCATCTGCTACAGCTATACGCTTTTCTAATTCAACATTTTCAAGTGTCTCAAGACCACTTCTTTCTAAGTGGAACACACTTGCTTCTAGTGAACGAATGGCTTTTAAAAGTGACTCTTCTAAGTTACGACCGATCGCCATAACTTCCCCTGTAGCTTTCATTTGTGTACCTAATGTACGGTTCGCTGACTCGAACTTATCAAATGGCCAACGTGGAATTTTACTTACTACGTAGTCAAGCGCTGGCTCAAAGCTAGCATACGTTGTTTTCGTAATTGGGTTCATAATCTCATCTAATGCATAGCCAACTGCAATTTTTGCTGCAATCTTTGCAATTGGATAACCTGTTGCTTTTGACGCAAGTGCTGATGATCGGCTTACCCTTGGATTTACTTCAATAATGTAGTATTGATAGCTATCTGGATCAAGTGCGAACTGAACGTTACATCCGCCTTCAATTCCTAATGCACGAATTATTTTTAATGAAGAATTACGAAGCATTTGATATTCCCGATCAGAAAGCGTTTGGCTTGGTGCTACAACAATGGAGTCTCCTGTGTGTACCCCGACTGGATCTATATTTTCCATGTTACAAACAACGATGGCTTGGTCTTTACTATCGCGCATTACTTCGTATTCTACTTCTTTAAATCCAGCAATACTTTTCTCTAAAAGACATTGCGTTACTGGGCTATACTTTAGACCGCTCGTTACGATTTCAATAAGATCTTCCTCGTTATAAACAAGTCCGCCCCCAGTTCCTCCAAGTGTATATGCCGGACGAACAATAATTGGATAACCGACACGCTCAACAAAACGATAAGCCTCTTCAAGATTATGAACAATATCACTATCTGGAACTGGCTCATTTAATTCATTCATAAGTGTCCTGAACAAGTCACGATCTTCAGCACGCTTAATTGCGTCTAGATGTGTTCCTAACAGTTCAATATCGTACTCTTTTAAGATACCTGACTCTTCTAATTCAACAGCCATGTTAAGACCAGTTTGCCCACCTAAAGTTGCTAGAAGACCATCTGGGCGCTCTTGACGAATGATACGGCTAACAAATTCATACGTTATCGGCTCAATATATACTCGGTCAGCCATCGTTGTATCTGTCATAATGGTTGCTGGGTTAGAGTTAATAAGGATAACCTCATATCCTTCTTCTTTTAATGCTTGACATGCTTGTGTGCCTGCATAATCAAATTCAGCTGCTTGTCCAATAACGATAGGTCCTGATCCTATCACTAAAATTTTATTAATATCCGTACGTTTTGGCATGTTGTCTCCCCCTTATTTGTTAAACGCGCACTCGGCTTTGTTTATATTCTTCAATTAACTTAATAAACTTAGTAAACAAATGATTTGAGTCTTCTGGTCCAGGTGATGCTTCTGGGTGATATTGAACACTAAATGCAGGGTAATCTAAGTGAGCAACACCTTCAACTGTTCCGTCATTGACTGCTTTATGTGTAATGATTAAACGAGTATCTTCAAGTGAATCTTCTTCGATGGTATATCCATGATTTTGCGAAGTGATATCAATTTTCCCAGTTTCTAATTCTTTAACTGGGTGGTTTGATCCTCGATGTCCAAACGTTAATTTAGCTGATTTTGCTCCACATGCTAATGCGAGTAATTGATGCCCTAGGCAAATTCCAAAGATCGGTACTTTTCCTAATAAATTTTGGATCATTTCAATTGCTTCTGGAACATCTACTGGATTTCCTGGGCCATTGGATAGCATAATACCATCTGGATATAAACGAAGAATTTCATCAGCCGTTGTATTATACGGTACAACAATTACATCACAATCTCGTTGAATTAAGTTTTGAATGATACCGTGTTTTGCACCGTAATCAACTAAGACAACACGATGTCCTCTTCCTGGACAGTGATATGGATCTTTAGTTGAAACTCGTTTTACTTGGTCGTTTGGCTCTTCTATTGAATTAAGTTGTTTTACAACTTCCTCAACATTAACTTCCATGCTACATAATTTACCTCTTAACGTGCCATGCTTACGAATAAGACGAGTTAATTTTCTTGTATCAATTCCTTCTAAGCCTGGAATTCCTTTAGCTTTTAATAAATCATCAATTGACTCTTCGCATCTCCAGTTGCTCGGATGGATCGCCGCTTCTTTAACAATTAGTCCGTGGATAGCCGGTTCAATTGACTCAAAGTCATCTCTATTTATCCCGTAATTTCCTACTAACGGATAAGTTAATGTTACAATTTGAGCACAATACGAAGGATCTGATAAAATCTCTTGATACCCTGTCATCCCCGTATTAAAAACGACTTCGCCTTCTTTTTCATTCTCACTTCCGAATGCTCTTCCAACAAATACTGTTCCATCTTCTAAAATTAATTGTCTTTTCATTGCTGCTCCCCCTTTTTCCATACAAGCTTTCCAGCTACGAAAGTATGTGTCGGCCAACCTTTACAATTCCAGTTTGCAAATGGTGTATTTTTCCCTTTTGATACAAAGGTTTCAGGATTGATCGCCTCTTCTGAATTTAAATCAATGACTGTAATGTCAGCCTCAACACCTTCAGAAAGAGTTCCGTATGGTAACCCAAACGTTTCTGCTGGTTTCATTGTAAACCAATCGACTAATTGCTTTAATGTAATCGTTCCTTTTTCTACCATGTTTGTATATAACAATGGAAATGCTGTTTCTAACCCGACAATTCCAAATGGTGCTTTTTCCATACCTAATGCTTTTTCATCTGCACTATGAGGTGCATGGTCTGTAGCGATGAAATCAATTGTCCCATCTAGTAAACCTTCGATTAAAGCTTTAAGGTCTTCTTTACCTCTTAATGGCGGGTTCATTTTATAATTTGAGTCTAACCCTGGAATATCTTCATCGCAAAGTAATAAATGATGTGGTGTTACTTCAGCTGTTACTTTAATACCTGCTCTTTTTGCATCACGCACAACACGTACGGATTCTTTCGTACTAATATGACAGACGTGGTAGTGAGCATCTGTAGCTTCCGCAAGTAACACATCACGTGCGATATGTACTGATTCACACACTGATGGTATACCGTTAATTCCATGTTCTGCTGAAAATGTTCCCTCATGAACTGCGCCTTTATGGATGAGTGTATTTTCTTCACAGTGTGCAACAATTGCTTTCTTAATTTTTGCAGCTGCTTTCATCGCTTGAAGCATCATGTCTGCACTTTGTACCCCAACTCCATCATCTGTAAAAGCAAACGCTCCGCTTTCTGCAAGTTCTTCGAAATTCGTTAATTCTTGACCTAATTCACGAATAGTAATTGATGCATAAGGCAGTACTCGAACATGTGCTGTTTCTTTAATTCGATTTTGCAACCAATCTAATTGTTCTTTCGTATCTGGAACTGGTCTCGTATTTGGCATTGGTGCAACTGTTGTAAATCCACCTTTTGCAGCAGCCAATGTTCCAGTTTCGATCGTTTCTTTATGTTCTCCACCCGGTTCTCTTAAGTGGACATGCAAATCAATCATTCCTGGAATTACTAAGTTTCCGTTAACATTAATTACCTCATCTACTTGTTCTTCTAACTCGTTTCCAATCCTTACAATTTTACTATCCTCTATTAGGATATCACTAGTAATAAGTTCACCATTTTCACTTAGTCGTTTACCGTTTTTAATTAGTGTTTTCATTTATTTAATTCCTCCCTTTTCGATCGCACGTTTTAACACTGCCATTCGGACAGCAACACCATTTGTCATTTGCTTAAATATTCTTGACCGTTGACATTCAACAAGCTCACTCGCAATTTCAACGTCCCTATTAATTGGGGCCGGATGCATAATGATACTGTCTTTTTTCATTCGTTGTTCTCTCTCGATTGTAAGTCCATATTGATGGTGATAATCACTCTTAGTTGTTACCATTTTCACTGCATGACGTTCATGTTGTATGCGTAGCATCATCATCACATCAGCCATTTCAACTGCATCATCTATATCAATGAAATTACCATATGGTATACTTTCATCAATCCATGAGCGCGGACCTGAAAACCATACACTAGCTCCAAGACGATGAAGTACTTCTGCATTGGATCTAGCCACTCGACTGTGTCTTATGTCTCCTACGATTACGATCTTTAATCCTTCAAATGTTCCAAATTCCTGCTTAATGGTTAATAAATCAAGTAAAGATTGAGTAGGATGATGTCCACAACCGTCCCCACCATTAATGATCGGAATAGAAATTCTTCCTACAAGGTCATCAAAATAATGATCTTGTTGATGACGGATAACCACAATATTGGTGCCAATCGCCTCTAACGTTTTGACCGTGTCGTACAATGTTTCCCCTTTTGTTACACTCGACGTTTGAGCTTCGAAATTTAAAACTTGAAGGCCTAATTTCTTTTCTGCTACTTCAAAGCTAAATTTTGTTCGCGTACTCGGTTCAAAGAAAAGATTGGCTACAAATGTCTCTCGATTTGGCATCCAACGGTCACCATTCAGGAAAGCTTGAGCATCATGTAAGATTTGATGAATTTCATTCGTCTCGAGTAAGGGCATCGTTAATACGTGCATAATCATCGTCCTCTCCTTAATATTCGCTTCATTTATTATAAGAAAAGAGGATGGCTCATTTATGTTTCACATCTAATTGATGTTTACACCTAGTTTCTGAGTCATCCCCTTCGAAGAGAGGCAGCAAAATAACTGCCTATGATATCTAACCCTTCAAGGCCTCTCTGGACCCCTATTAAAGGATGATTATATGATTTAATTATTATCGTCTTCAAACATTGATTTTGTGCCATAACTTACTTCTTTATCTGGAAGAATTAAGTGTAAGACAATCCCGATAATTGTTGCCAGCGCCATACCTGCAATTTGGATTTCATCTGAAACTTGGATGAATGCTCCACCAATACCGATAACAAGTATAGTTGAAGAAATGATTAAGTTACGCTTTAATCCCATATTGATACCATTTTCAATTAACATACGTAAACCTGATGAAGCGATAACCCCAAAGAGTAGGATAGATACCCCACCCATAACCGCAGTTGGGATCGTTTGAATTAGTGCTGCGAATTTCCCAAAGAAAGCAAGTGTCATAGCGAGTACAGCTGCTCCCCCGATAACGAATACACTAAATACTCGAGTAATCGCAAGTACACCAATGTTTTCTCCATACGTTGTATTTGGAGGCCCCCCAAGGACAGATGCGATCATTGTTGCAACCCCATCTCCTAAGAGTGAACGGTGTAAACCTGGCTTTTTAATGAAATTCTTTCCTACTACTTTACTTAGAACCATTTGATCTCCAATATGTTCTGAGATCGTTACGACTGCAATAGGCACCATAATTGCTGCAATTTGCCAGTTGAAGCTCGGTGTATAAGTAACAAACGGTATGATGAAATCTGGTACAGCAAAAATAGGTGCTTCACTTATAGGTGTTAAATCTATAACCCCCATGAAGTATGCATAAACATATCCACCGATAATCCCAAATAGGAAAGGAATAAGACCGAAGAACCCTTTTAGGAAGAACGCTGATAAAATGGTAATCCCTAAAGTCACAATCGCAACTGAAAATAGGGTGACACTATATTCCGATGTACCTGGAACATACATGGCCATATTAATTGCCACTCCAGCTAAACCTAGACCGATAACCATAATAACTGGGCCAACTACGATGGGTGGTAAGATTTTTAATAGCCAGCTTACACCACTCGCTTTAATTAGTAGTGCTACTATCCCGTAAATGATACCTGCTAGAAAACTTCCGATCATTGCACCTTCTGGACCACCGATCGTCGTGGCTGCTATAATCGGTGCGATAAATGCAAAGGATGAACCTAAGTAAGCTGGAACTTGTCCTCGCGTTATTAACAAGTACGCTAGAGTACCTAATCCACTTGAAAATAGTGCAACTGCTGGACTCAAGTCAACTAAATATGGAACTAAGATTGTTGCACCAAACATGGCAAATAAGTGCTGAATACTAAATGTTAACCACTTATCAATTCTAGGTACTTCATTTATACCAATTTCTTTTTGTTGTGACATTTTATTTTCCTCCCTTAATGTTTCTCTTGTTAGTAAGCTTTGTTGAAATGATGGATCTTATTAAAAAAACCTCTAGTCCATTTGTTGACGAGAGGCAAGTTTACACTCTAAAAGAACATAGTCCTAGTAGGTGCTAATTGTCTCTTGTCAGCCTCACTGGACTGAATTAAAGAGATATTATTTAATTTCTTCATTTTGAATGATGCTCACTTCATCGATTTGATCGACTTCTTTTAATTTTGCCGTAATGATTTCACTTTTCGATGTTGGTACATTTTTACCAACATAATCTGGACGAATTGGCAGTTCACGATGGCCTCTATCAATTAATACAGCTAGTTGGATTTGTGATGGTCTTCCTAAATCCATTAATGCATCTAGAGCTGCTCGAACTGTTCGCCCTGTGTAAAGAACATCATCAATTAAGATCACTTTTCGATCAGTGATATCGGATGGCACGTGAGACCCTTTTAAAAGTGGATCTTGATCTTCTGTTTTAACAGTCAAATCATCCCTATAAAGAGTGATATCGACTTCACCAACTGGAATTTTTTCACCCTCAATTTGTTCAATTCGCTCTGCTAACCTTTTGGCAACATAAATACCGCGAGTTTTAATTCCAACTAAAATACAGTTATCAATTCCTTTATTACGTTCAATTATTTCATGTGCAATCCTAGTTGTTGCACGTCGTATTGCTTGTTCGTCTAAAATTACTCTCGCCATACTTCAACACCTCCACCTGAATAGTATGTCCTAACGTGAAAGCGGTGGTTATACAAAAAACCTCTCACCGTTATGATGAGAGGTTTAGTGAACGTTCAGTAAAAGGGCATACTCCACCCATTATTACCTTAATCCGCTTCCTTCTCAGCCTCACGGGACTGTAGTTAAAGGATCTATATTGTTGTTAACGTTATTATTCCACTTTTCGACAATAAAGTCAATCGGTTTTTATCATTTGAAAATAGTTAGATACTTCTAACTATTTATCTTCTTAACTCTTCTAATAATTTAACCATCTCCTGTGGGAGAGGTGCTTCAAATACAAGCTCTTCTTTCGTACGTGGATGTACAAATCCTAAAACAGATGCATGTAAGGCTTGTCCGTCGATATCAAGAGTCTTTTTTGGTCCATATTTAGGGTCTCCAGCTAATGGAAAATCAATATATTTCATATGAACACGAATTTGATGTGTTCTGCCTGTTTCAAGTTCACACTGAACATACGTAAAGTTTTCAAATCTTTCAAGTACTGTAAAATGAGTAACCGCATCACGACCATCTTCTGTAACTGTCATGCTTTGCCGGTCCTTCTTATCTCTACCAATGGGCGCTTCAATTGTACCAACATCATGGGCGATAACGCCGTGAGCAATTGCTTTATATATTCGCTTCGTCGTCTTAGCTTTAAGTTGTTCTACTAATGATTCATGGGCTACATCATTTTTTGCCACCATCAATAAACCGGACGTGTCTTTATCAATTCGGTGTACGATTCCTGGTCGGATCACACCATTAATTCCTGATAAATCTTTACAGTGATACATTAATCCATTAACTAGTGTTCCTGTATAATGGCCAGGTGCAGGATGAACGACCATTCCACGTGGTTTATTAACGACTATGACATCCTCATCCTCATACACAATATCTAAATCGATTGGTTCTGGCTCAACTTCAAGTAGTTCAGGTTCTGGGATTTCTAACTCTAATGTATCGTTTAATTGCACTTTGTAATTTGTTTTAACAGTATCACCATTAACGGTAACATTTCCGTCTTTAATCCATTGCTGAACTTGGGTTCTAGACCATTCTGGATTAAAGGTCGTCATTAATTTATCAATTCGTTCGCTTACTTGTTCTTCGTTAATCTTAAATTCATATTGCTCCATTATTTCTTCCCCTTTGCTATTCTTTCGTCGTTAATAATTTTAATGAAGATCAAAGCTACCCCAACACAAAGAGCAGAATCAGCCACATTAAAAATAGGGAAATTGTATGTAAAGATAAAAGTATCAATAAAATCTACAACCTCACCTCTGAAAACTCGGTCGATAAAGTTTCCAATAGCTCCACCTAAAATTAAACCTAAAGACACTCCAAGTAGAACACTTTTTTTGGCTTCCTTTTGAATGTAATATACGATAAATCCTACAACGAAAACTGTAACGATATAGAAAAACCACATCTGTCCTTGTAGAATACCAAAAGCCGCTCCTTGATTACGATGAGAAGTAAAATAAAGGACGTTCTCGATTAATGGAATACGTTCACCTAATTCCATCGAATGTACGACAATCCATTTTGTCCATTGATCAAACAAAATAATGATTAATGCAATAATATAATATAACCAAATCAAAGTCATTTCCTCCATCTCATTATGCATACGTAAGCATTTTAGCATAAAATGATGAAAGTGTCTTTTTTTACTTATTTTTTACCCTATGCTTCTACTAGTTTAACCACAAATGGTTTAGCTGACTCACAAGTGTCAGTCGCTCTGACGCTCGTGAGTCATCTTCTTATCTTTTTATTTTTCGTTTAAATATTGATCGTAATGGATATTTCGTTGGAAATCGACTGAGTCATCTCCTTGATAACCATTAATATCAGTTGAAGCAAAAGCTTCCAATTCTTCTACATACCCAATTAACTCTCCGGTACGGTCTAGTGAAGAATCTTCAAAGACCATACTATTTTCGTTAAAAGAAGCGACAGATTGATAAGCATCTTCAGCGTCAAATTCAGTTTCATCATCACGGTTGTCAAAGTTATATTCATCAAAGTTTCCTAATACGGCTTCTTCCACTGGACGATGATTAGCTAATAGACCTTTTGAGTGCTCAACGACAGTTCGTGCAGTTGGGTTTGCTTGCAAGCGATCATAAGGAATTTGCTGTCCAGTGACTTCACAGACACCATATGAACCATTTTGCATTTTATTTAACGCATAGTCGACATCTTCCAGTTCTTTTTCCAACTTTTCGTAGATGGCAATGTCCTTTTCGCGTTCATATAAGTCAGTAGCAGTATCAGCTGGGTGATTATCATATTGTGACAACTCTCCTGTTGAAAAGCTTGAAGTAACTGCTAACCCATAGCGATCGGCTTCTTTAATACGTTCTTCTATGCTTGCTTTCCGCTGCTCAAGCTCTCGTCTTAAATTATCATATTGTCGCATTTCTTCTCCCCCTTTTTGTACAGTCTCTAACTAAAGAATGAACTTGTACATCTTTAGTGTGACCGAAATGATTGTTGTTAGCCGAAACAACATTTGTAATGTATGACAAATAAAGAAGAGGTTATCCGTTTCAGAATAACCTCTTCTTGATAATTAGCCACTATAATTTTCAGTAACAATGGTTGCACAAGAAGTACATAATGTCGGATGATTTTCATTTTGTCCTACAGTTTTAGAAACGACCCAACAACGTTCACACGTTTCACCTTCTGCTTTATCAACAACGATTGCTAAATCATCATATACATCGGCATGTTCTGGAGCCGTTGCTTTTTCGCCGCCAACCACTGCTTGCGAAACGATAAATAATTTTTGTAAGTCTACATTTTCAAACGTCTGCATTAACTCTTGTGAAGGATATAATACAATTTGTGCAGTTAGAGATTTACCAATTTTCTTCTCATTTCTGGCATTTTCAAGTGCTTTTAATACATCATTACGAACATTCATAATTCGATCCCATTTTTGCACAAGCTCATCAACATTTGTAAAGGTTTCAGCTTTAGGCATATCCGTTAATTGAACACTTTCACCTTCAGCTCCTGGAATATGAGGCCAAACTTCATCAGCTGTATGAGATAAGATTGGTGAAACAAGTTTTGCAAGTGCTACAACTGTCTCATACATTACCGTTTGAATTGAACGACGAGCATGACTATTAGGTGCATCAATATATAATGTATCTTTGGCAACATCCATATAGAAAGAACTTAGCTCTACTGTACAGAAATTATTTAATGCATGATATACATTAGAGAATTGGTAATGTTCATAACCTTTAGTTACTTTGTTAATTACATCATGTAATTTAACAAGCATGTACTTATCTAATTCTGGTAAATCTTCAACAGCTACAGCATCCGTAGCAGGATCAAATCCATTTAGATTTCCTAGAAGGAAACGGAATGTGTTTCTAATTTTACGATATACTTCAGAAACTTGTTTTAAAATATTATCTGAAACACGTACATCGGCTTGATAATCAACCGAAGCTACCCATAAACGAAGAATATCTGCACCTAATTGCTTCATAACATCATTAGGAACAACAACATTTCCTAGAGATTTACTCATTTTACGACCTTCACCATCAAGAGCAAACCCATGACTTAATACACCTTTATAAGGAGCTTTACCTGAAACAGCAACACTCGTTGATAACGACGAGTTAAACCAACCACGATATTGGTCTGATCCTTCAAGATATAAGTCTGCAGGGCGTTGCAGGTCATCTCGTTCTACAAGAACAGCTTGGTGCGATGACCCCGAGTCAAACCAGACATCCATAATATCCATTTCACGAGTGAATGTCCCATTTGGGCTATGAGATGAAGTAAAGCCTTCAGGTAATAATTGTTGTGTCTCCCACTCAAACCAAATATTTGAACCATGCTCTCTAAATAATTGAGAAACGTGATCGATTGTCTCATCAGTAATAATAGGCTCCTCGTCTTCACCATAGAAGATTGGAATTGGAACACCCCATGCACGTTGACGTGAAATACACCAATCTCCACGATCTCGTACCATATTATAAAGACGTGTTTCTCCCCAAGATGGGATCCACTTTACTTCATTAATGGCTTGAAGTAACTCTTCTCTAAAATCCTTAATTGAAGCAAACCATTGTGCAGTCGCTCTAAAGATAACTGGCTTTTTTGTTCTCCAATCATGTGGATACGAATGAGTGATAAAAGAAAGCTTTAAAAGAGCTCCTACTTCAGTTAATTTTTCAGTGATTGGTTTATTCGCTTCGTCATAAAATAACCCTTCAAATCCTTCAGCTTCTTTCGTCATTACACCTTTATCATCAACTGGACATAAAACGTCTAAATTGTATTTTTGTCCTACAATATAATCATCTTCCCCATGACCTGGTGCAGTATGAACGCAACCTGTACCTGCATCAAGAGTAACATGGTCACCACACATTACCAGTGATTCACGGTCATAAATAGGGTGTTTAGCAATGACATGTTCTAATTGCTCACCTTTAATTGTTTTTACAACACTGTGAGTTTCCCATTCTAATTCAGTTACTAGGGTTTCTAACAGCCCTGAAGCAACAACAAATTTATCATTTTCAACTTGAACAACGCTATATTCAAGATCAGGGTGTACCGTAATCCCTAGGTTAGCTGGAATCGTCCAAGGAGTTGTCGTCCAGATGACAATCTTTTCGTCTCCATCTAATACATCTTTTCCGTCTGTTACTGGAAAAGCAACGTAAATCGAAGGAGAACGTTTGTCATGATATTCAATTTCCGCTTCCGCAAGAGCCGACTCGGATGAAGGTGACCAATAAACTGGCTTGAGTCCTTTGTAAATATATCCTTTTTTTGCCATATCTCCAAATACTTTAATTTGTTGAGCTTCATACTCTTTGTTTAAAGTAATATATGGATTTTCCCAGTCACCACGAACACCTAAACGTTTAAATTGCTCACGTTGACGATCGACTTGCTCAAGAGCATATTCTTCACAGCGCTTTCTGAAATCTGCAACGCTCATTTCTTTACGCTTTACTTTTTTATTTTTTGTAAGTGCGGTCTCAATTGGAAGTCCATGCGTATCCCAGCCTGGAACGTACGGTGCATGATAACCACTCATTGATTTAAAACGGACAATAATATCCTTTAATACTTTATTTAAAGCGTGGCCCATATGAATATCACCATTCGCATACGGTGGTCCATCATGAAGAACAAATAAAGGACGTCCTTCTGTACGCTGTTGAACTTTTTGGTAAATGTTCATTTCATCCCATTTTTTTTGCATTTCAGGTTCACGATTTGGCAAGTTTCCGCGCATCGGAAACTCAGTTTTAGGCATTAATAAAGTGTCTTTATATTCCATTCCTGTTCCTCCTAGTTAATATGTAAAAAGAAAAGCGGAAGACGCCTGCTTATCGGCGACAAGCGCTGCAGGGCCAGCAGTATGTGACCCGTCTTTTGGTCACATTTGATGGACCGAAGCGACCTCGAGCCGATGGCGTCTGTAGCTAGACAAAAGAAAAGCGGAAGCGTCCGGTTAGCGGCGTATGGACTGGAGTCTCTCCGTATGAGATATAGAAAACACGTATAGCGTGAGCGTTACGATGTTGCCTTATCGTAAGGAGGAGAGCGAAGTCCACTAGACGCTGGACGCTGTAGCTAGACATCAAGAAAAGCGGAAGACGCCTGCTTATCGGCGACAAGCGCTCAGGGCCAGTAGTATGTGACCCGTCTTTTGGTCACATTTGATGGACCGAAGCGACCTCGAGCCGATGGCGTCTGTAGCTAGACAACAAAAAAAACCTTCTCGTCTTATAGGGACGAGAAGGTTACCCGTGGTACCACCCTACTAAATAATAGCAATATTCATTGCTATCATTCACTCTCATTCGTATCGGGAATAAACCGCTATAGCCTACTTGAACTTAACTTTCGGTATAGAACTCAAGGGCGATTTTCCCATTATCCTTCATATCAGGCTTCCACCAACCCTGATTCGCTATTATGAAGCACGATAAAGGTACTCTCCCTATCATAGTTTTTAACTCTTTTCAATTTGAGAGGTATTATAATACATAAATATGAACTGTGTCAAGAAGCGTTACTCAACTGTTTCTTTTTCAAGTGATTCATTAACTTTTGTTATTTCATCCCAATCGTCTGTTTGAAGCATTTCTAATTGTGCTTCAACTAACATTTTGAAACGCATACGATAGACAGATGCTTGTTTCTTTAACTCTTCAATTTCCATCATAACTTTTCTTGATTTCGTTAAAGCGTCGTTAATGATACGATCAGCATTTTTTTCTGCTTCCTTAACAATTAGTTGTGCTTCTTTCTGAGCACTACGACGAACCTCTTCTGCAGATTCTTGAGCAACTAAAATTGATTTATTTAATGTTTCTTCAATTTTGTTATAATGCTCTAACTTTCCATCAAGGTCCTGTACTCGTTCAAACATTTCCTTTTTTTCCCGTAGTACAGCTTCATAATCTTTTATGATTTGGTCAAGAAACTCATTAACCTCATCTTCATCGTAACCACGGAATCCGCGAGTGAACTCTTTATTATGAATATCAAGCGGTGTTAAAGGCACGAACTCCACCTCCAAATCTTGTCGTTAAATTCTTAGTTATAATGTTATATTCGACAGAAAAAGAGCATTTCCTTCTTTTTCTATTAGTAAATTATTTTTTTCTACCAAATAATATTCTGATTTTTCCTTTTTTTGTAGAACCCGCAACCGACATCAACTTACTTCTACCAAATCCTCTTACAGATAAATAATCGCCTTCCTGTACTTGAAATGCCCCATCTTCAATCAGCTTCCAATTGACCTTAACCAACCCTCTTTCAATATACAAAGAAGATTTAGTACGCGGTATGTTGTACATTCCTGATAATAATGTATCTAACCTTAAGGAGGAGATCGTTGTAGATTCTTCTGTCCACTCTTCATTGGTAGGGACGATATCTTCATCACTTATTGGTACAATTTTAACTTTAGCTTGTCCAACCTTTTGTAAATTTAAATCAAGAAAGCTAGCGACTTCTTTAGCCACAATTAATTGAATAATTTCTTCATTTATTAAGATATCACCAAATTTTTCACGCTTCATCCCTAAACCCATTAGTGATCCCAACACGTCCCTATGTTCTAAAGTTATAAACTTTCTAGGATAACGCAATTCAAAAGCTTGTACTTGAAAATCATTTTTAGAAAGTTCAAAATAGGATGGGTAAAGCATTGCACGTTTGCGCTCGGTATAAGAAGTGCCTCCCCAAAAGGAGAGGCTTATTTCCTCATCTTTACCTATAATAATTTTTAAAATGTCTTGTTGCCTTGGGTCGAGAAAATCAGTAAGTTTATAGGTATATTGAACAGTCACTTCCTGTTTCCAGTCCAATACTTGATCTACAAATGCTCGTTCTTCATTTCTAAAATGTTCGTAAATACTCATTCTACTCTAACCGTTACATCCCAAATAATGCAGCAACTCCATATCGTGCAAATGATAAGGCAAAAATAGCTACAATTGGGGAAATGTCAATCATACCTAAAGGAGGAATGAATTTACGAAACGGTGCTAAATAAGGTTCAACCACTGAACCTAGAAATTGACCGATTGAAGATTCCTTCGCATTTGGAAACCATGACATTAAGATGTAAGCAATAATCATGTATGAATAAACCATAATTGCTAAATTTAGTAAAGCTCCAATTCCTTGCATTTAATTATCCACCACCATTCTAACGTTGTTCAAATCTTTCTTGCATCATTTCTGAGATTGAGCCGGATACGTCTACATTATCTGGAGTACAAAGGAATATACTTATCCCAAGCTTTTGAATGTCTCCTCCTATAGCATACACCGTTCCACTTAAAAAATCGACAATTCGCTTTCCTTGGTCATTTGAAATTCGCTGTAAATTAATAATTACAGCTTTACGGTTTTTTAAATGGTCTGCAATATCCTGAACTTCATCATACGTCCTCGGTTCAATCAACATAACTTTTGCCGCTGATTTTTGTACACTTTGTAAACTTACGACATTTTGATTTTTTGCTTGCTTTTCACTTCTACGATACTGCGGTACTTCTTCTTGTGCAGCAGCTACTTCCTCATTGTATGGTTCATAATCTTGTCCATCTTCTTCTAATTCAAAAAAACGTTTAAATCTCGATTTCATTCCCAATTAAATTCCTCCTTTGAGCTCAACTATTTACCCAACAAGCGAAGATCCAATACGAATAAAAGTAGCCCCTTCTTCTACTGCAACTATGTAATCGTTTGACATTCCCATTGACAATTCTGTACAAGGTGCATTCTTAAGAGATAAGGCTTGTACTTCTTGTTGCAATATACGAAGTTTCTTAAAAACAGGTCTTGTTTCTTCTGAGTTTTCTACAAACGGCGCCATTGTCATAAGTCCTACGACTTGAATCGCTGAAAATTGAGTGAGTTCTTGAATGAAGGGGATCGTTTCACCAGGATTAAGTCCTGATTTAGATTCTTCTCCAGAAACATTCACTTGTACAAAACATTTCAAAGGATCTGATGATTGCCATCTTTTTTGTATTTCTTCAGCTAACGATAAACGGTCTAGAGAGTGTAGGTAACTTATATGTTCTACTATATTCTTTACTTTTTTGGATTGAAGAGAACCGATGAAGTGCAAAATCGGTTCATTTTCAACTGACTGTGCTTTTTTTATTAACCCTTCGGATCTATTTTCTCCAATATGATTAATTCCCGCATCCAATGCTTCCTGAGTTCTCTCAACAGTTACATATTTGGTAACTGCGATTATCTTTACATCATCCGAGTTGCGCCCCGACCGTTGACAGGCTGCGTTAATTTCTTTTTGAATTTTATGTAAGTTATCTTTTACTGTCAATCGAGCGTCCTCCTTTTTGCAAATCTTAATTAGCTTTTCATACCTATAAAGCTCATCATTCTTCCTGTTTTCCCCTGTTCTTTGCGATGAGAAAAAAATAAGTCGGTTCTTCGAGCTGTACAATATTGACTAGTTTTTACACAATTACTTGGAAGACCAGCCTCAATAAGCAATTGTTTATTTAATGTCTTTAAATCTAAGAGGAAATGACCAGGTCTAGATTCAATATAAGGTGGAGCTTCCGTTTGAGGCAAGGCTTGATCAACTGCCCTTATAACATTCGCATCCACTTCATACTCTTCTTGACCAATTGATGGTCCTATTATGACCAAAATATCATTTATATCGATACCTTCATTCTTCCACATTTCAATCATTTTCGGACCAATTTTACCAACGGTTCCCTTCCAGCCAGCATGTGCTAACCCTATCATTTCGTGCTTAGGTGCAAAAAAGTATAATGGAACACAATCTGCATACAAACTGACAAGGAGAGTATCTTTATCTTTTGTGTATAATCCATCGACACCATTAATAGCTGAATTTAAGGAAAGTGCACCTTTTCCCCAATCGCTTCTGGACACCTTTTTTATGTTTGAGTCATGGATTTGTTCACCTATTACCCATTGCTCCACTGGAAAATCAAGTTTAACCGAAACCAATTGACGGTTTTTTATAACAATAGAGTCGTCATCAGAAACATGTAATCCTACATTTAAGGAATGGTATGGAGTTTGACCTATCCCTCCCAGACGCGTCGTAAATCCTGCAATTATATGACGACCATGTTTTTCCCATTCAGGTATTAATAATAGGTCATCTTCCGTCTGGATAAACGGTTCATGGACCAAAAAATCACTTCCTATCCATGTTTTACTTAAATGTCCAATCAACAAAAACTGATATAATATTGATTGTTTTTATCTATTTTAGCATATTTTTCATGCAAAGAGTATTAAGATTCATTGTTCAAGCCCATTTTTCAAAATATCCAACCCTTTAATAAGACTGATATGACTCTGGAACTTGCACTAGTATAACATCGTTTCCAATTTTCAAGATATTGCTCCATGGAATAACAACCTCTTCAGTCTCTCTATTGAAAAAACTCATCATCTTTCCTGTACCATTAATAATAATTGCATCAATTTGACCTGTTGTTAAATTAATATCCAGATCTGATAAATTTCCTAAGCGCTTGCCATTTTCCATATTGACGATGTCTTTAGATTGTAAGTCAGATATTTTCATCATCTTGTAGTCCACCTTTCTTTTGACCATGCTGTATTACTTCATTTATATGTTAAATCCACCAATAATATCTCAAAAATAAGGAAAACAGGTGAGACCTATTCGTTCTAATATGAAAAGTTAGCATAGAAAAAGACTGAGTAACATACCTCCTGTTACTCAGTCTTTTAATTAGCTTTGTGCGTGTTTATTCATTTGTTGGATGGCGGCTTTTTCCAGCCTTGATACTTGAGCTTGTGAGATCCCGATTTCATCAGCAACTTCCATTTGTGTTTTCCCTTGGAAAAACCTCATATTTAAGATTAGTTTCTCTCTGTCATTTAATCGAATCATCGCCTCACGCAGCGCGATTTCTTCGACCCAATTAACATCTTTTTGCTTGTCATCACTTATTTGGTCCATTACATAAATCGGATCTCCACCATCATTGTAAATCGGCTCAAAAAGGGATACCGGATCCTGAATAGCGTCCAAAGCGAAAACAACATCCTCCTTTGGAACATCCAGTACTTTAGAAATTTCTTGTACCGTCGGCTCTCGGTCTCGGTTCTTTTCAGCCATTAGCTGATCACGAACTTGTAATGCTTTATAAGCAATATCACGTAAAGACCTCGATACTCGAATAGGGTTATTGTCTCTTAAGTACCTTCTAATTTCACCGATGATCATAGGGACAGCATATGTAGAAAACTTTACATTTTGGCTTAGATCAAAGTTATCAATTGATTTCATTAACCCGATACAACCTACCTGAAAAAGATCATCTACATACTCACCACGGTTATTAAAGCGTTGGATTACGCTTAGGACAAGCCGAAGATTACCATTAACCAACTTCTCACGGGCACTAATGTCACCGCTTTGCATTTGCGTAAATAATTCACGCATTTCCTTATTCGTCAGAACTGGCAATTTCGCTGTGTCAACTCCACAAATTTCAACCTTATTTCGTGTCAATTCTTTCCCTCCCAACAGGAGAATGATGTTCATGTAAAGTATCTCCTTGAGAGGGAAAAATATGCATGTGTACTCTTTGACTATCTCCAAATAAAATTGAATGAGTTCATGGTATTACAACGCTCATAAGCAATTAAATATTTTTTTTGTGGAATTTACACCATTTTATTAAATTCTTTTCTTAACCGCTTTATAATGCGCTTTTCAAGACGTGAAATGTAAGACTGTGATATACCGAGTAAATCAGCCACATCCTTCTGTGTTTTCTCCTCATCACCTGCTAATCCAAAGCGAAGCTCCATAATTTGTTTCTCTCGAGCATTTAGGGTGTGTAATGCTTTGACTAACAATTTACGATCAACTTTTTCCTCAATCCCTTTTGTAATGATATCATCCTCTGTTCCAAGGACATCGGATAGTAATAATTCATTTCCATCCCAGTCAATGTTAAGAGGCTCATCGAAAGAAACTTCTGATCTAATTTTATTATTACGACGTAAATACATAAGAATTTCATTTTCAATACAACGTGAAGCGTATGTTGCTAATTTAATTTTCTTTTCTGGATTAAATGTATTAACGGCTTTAATAAGTCCAATTGTACCAATACTAATTAAATCCTCAATATTAATTCCCGTATTTTCAAATTTACGTGCAATATAAACGACAAGCCTTAAGTTTCGTTCAATTAACATCGCACGAACAGCTTTATCTCCACTAGGAAGTTTACTTAATAAATGCGCTTCTTCTTCCTTAGATAAAGGTGGCGGCAATGCTTCACTACCACCTATATAATAAATTTCGTCCGGTTTCATTCCTAATCGATATAAAATTTTTTGCCACATCAACGTAAACTTCAACTTTAGCATGTCATTGCCTCCTCAATAAAAGTGAAACTAAGCTAATTTTTTTCCTTCTCCTGCAACAAGCATCTTTGGATGAACAATACATTGATAGTCTCCATCGTTTGATAGTTTCATATCGTTAATCCCAATCAGTACCTTCTTAACGAGATGTTGTTCATCGGCCGTCGTCACTCTAACACGATCCGGCTTGATGGCGATCATAAATTGTTGGTCTTTTCCTACTACTCGGTATGGAATGATTCGGATTCTCTCAGCAAAAGGATGATTCCCCTCATAGATTTTCTCGATATTTTCATAATCGAGAAGTAGTTCAATTTCTTCCTTGTTCAGCATAGAATGTAATGCGTCCTTTTCTAAGACCATAACTGGTGCCCTTGAAATTGGATCATGTAATTGGTTTCCACTATCGACTAGACCCTTCACATATAACAGTTCATGACCAATGGAGATTTCGACACTTACCACTTGTTCATAATGAATTTTCCTTGCTTCCACTTGTTTTAATTGGTGTTTGGAGAAAAGCCATACGAGAGGAAAACCAACTAAAACAAATAACCAGCTAAATGTACTACCGAATCCCGATGTCTTCGTAAACATAACCCCATCCAAAACTTCAAACTCGGTTTGCCAAAAGAAATGAAGTGCGAACAAGCCTCCTCCCGTCATAAAAGTGACGAAGTAAAACATAAATAAATTCTGAATAAAGTACGTCAACCGGTTAAACCCAAAAGCAATCCAAACAATTGCCATTGAGTATAATATTTTCATCCAAGGTTGGTAAAACAAATGGCCAATAGGTGTAAACATAAAAAATACTATAAGTGACGCGAAAAGGGCTGATAAGAATAACCGCCATTTATGTATCGTTCTTTTTAGTGTAATTGCAGTTATCCAGATTAAGAGAAAATCAATACATAAATTAAGAAACCAAATAACATCCAAATAAATGGTCATTGCATGTCCTCTCAATCACAATTTGGTATGTTTTAGCCAAGTATATATCAGATTCTATTTATAAGTCTGTCAGTTTATGACGAGATTAAATAGTTATTTTGATAGATTTACACTTATACTGTCAAAGGAACCTGGTAATTGATTGACAATTTTTTGCATAAAAAAAAGAACTGACTCATAGTGGTCAGTTCTTCGTTTTTTACTTTGAACGTCTACGTCGATTACGTAAGAACGTTGGAATATCTAAAGTTTCTGCTTGTTCTGGCTGTTGTTGAACTTGAGAATTTAATCTAGGCTCTTTTACTTCCTCTTGCTTGGGTGCCTGATTTCCTACTTTCATCTGTACAGACGGTCGTTGCACTTGTGGTTTTCCCATCGTATTACTTTCACTGTCTTCAAATCCTGTCGCGATGACAGTTACTACAATCTCATCTTTAAGATTTTCATTGATAACAGAACCGAAGATCATGTTTACTTCATCATCTGAAGCAGCGGATACTATTTCAGCAGCTTCATGAACTTCGTATAGACTTAAGTTCGCACCACCAGTAATATTCATTAAAACACCTTGTGCACCATCTACTGAAGTTTCAAGTAAAGGACTAGAAATAGCTTTTTTAGCAGCTTCTGCCGCGCGATTTTCACCAGTTGCAATTCCAATTCCCATTAGTGCAGAACCTTTATCAACCATGATCGTCTTTACATCAGCAAAGTCTAGGTTAATTAAACCTGGAACCGCAATTAGATCTGAAATACCTTGTACACCTTGACGTAGAACGTTATCTGCTTCACGGAACGCTTCTAGCATTGGTGTATTTTTATCAACGATCTCTAGAAGACGATCGTTAGGAATGACGATTAATGTATCAACTTTTTCTTTTAATGCATCAATTCCACCACCAGCTTGCGTCGAACGCTTACGACCTTCAAACGTAAATGGTCGAGTAACAACACCAACTGTTAATGCGCCTAGTTCTTTTGCGATTTCAGCTATTACAGGTGCAGCTCCAGTTCCAGTTCCTCCACCCATTCCTGCTGTAATAAAAACCATGTCAGCGCCTTGTAAAGCCTCTTGAAGTTGTTCCTTACTTTCTTCTGCTGCTTTTTTTCCGATGTCAGGGTTAGCACCTGCACCTAATCCACGTGTAAGTTTACCGCCCAATTGCAGTTTAATTTCTGCTTTCGACAAATGTAATGCTTGAGCATCTGTATTTACAGCGATAAACTCAACGCCTTGTAAACCATTTTCAATCATACGGTTAACAGCGTTACTTCCGCCACCACCAACGCCGATGACTTTTATTGTCGCTAGTTGATCCATATCCATTTCAAACTCTAACATGTAAGGTCCTCCTAATTCATCATGTATGCCAAAATCACTAGTTGAGGTTCAAAAAGTCCGTGAAAAATATTTGTCTAATTTTTCGTTTTCGTGCGCTTGGTTCTGCGTACCTCACGTATCAAAAGTATACGCTCGCTACTGCAAGCCTCAAACTACTCGGATCTTTTTGCCTTCCTCTTAAACACGAATTATTATTCAAAGAAAACTTTAAACCAACTTTTCACTTTTTTCATACCTTCTTTATCCTCTTTCGCCTTAGGAGCTGCTTTTTCCTTCTTAGATGGAGTCTTTTCTCCTGGGTTTAAGTTAGAAACTGAAGCAGCTACTTCTTTTCCTTGGATTTTAACATTACGGTATGCAAATTGTATCAAGCCAACCCCAGTTGTATATTGAGGTTCACGAACACCTATATAATCTGGAATAGCAATCCGGACGTTACTACGAAGTACTTCACGAGCTAATTCTAATACCCCTGGAACCATTACAGCTCCTCCTGTTAAGACATAGCCCCCTGGTAAACCTCCATAGCCTAAGCGCTGAACTTCTTTTTCAATGAGCTCAAACATTTCATCCATCCGAGCTTCAATAATATGAGCAATATCATATTGAGAAAATTCATCTTGATCGTTACTACCAATGACTGAAACTTTAAAGACTTCTGAATCAGAAGCTTCATCAATGTAGGCATGTCCATGCTTTATTTTAATCCGTTCAGCTTCTTCAGTAGAAGTCCGTAAACCAATCGCAATATCATTTGTAATATGATCTCCACCGATTGGTATTACAGATGTCGTTTTAAGTGTTCCTTGCTCAAAGATCGAAACTGTTGTTGAACCACCGCCGATATCTACAAGACCTACACCAAGACTTTTTTCGTCTTTTGAGATGGCTACTGCACCACCAGCTAGAGGTTGCAGACAAATATCAGCGATTTGTAATCCCGCACGTTCTACACATCTCAATAAATTATGTAAGATAGTCTTAGAGCCAGTGATAATTGTTCCTTCCATTTCTAAACGAACACCTATCATCCCACGAGGGTCATTGATTTCATCTAATCCATCCACGATAAATTGACGAGGGATCACATCAATAATTTCACGTTCTGGTGGAATAGAAACCACCTGAGCAGCATCGATAACACGAGCGATATCTTCATCACCTATTTCACGGTCAGGGCTAGAAACTGCAACTACACCATGACAAGGTTGTAATTGAACATGATTTCCGTTTACACCTACAATAACTTGCTTTATTGATAAACCGATCATTCGTTCTGCTTGATCGACAGCTCTCTTAATTGATTTTACCGTTTCATCAATATCCACAATGGAGCCTTTCTTAATTCCAAGGGACTTCGTATTTCCAACACCAATGATGTTTAGTGATCCATTGGTCATTTCTCCAATGATTACTCTTACATTGGATGTACCGATGTCTAAGCTAACATAAATATCATTGTTGTTCATCTGTGGCACCTCCTTTTGTTCTGTATAGCATATATAGCTGCTATATTTTTAACTGCAATTCCTAAGATCATCAAATAAAATACCAACAATGTAAAAACTCTAGCGAGAAAATAAGAAGGGAAAATTTATTTAACTATAAAATAATTCAACATTAAATCTCTTTTCCCTTTTAATTTTTTTGATTTTCTTTACAAATCTCACTTTTTTTTCAAAAATCTACTTGTTTCACAACTTAAGAGTCTATTTTTATAGTTCTATAAGCTTCCTAAGCTTTGTTCTCATTCCTTCTCTCTTTCCAATTCGACAGCAACATTCGACGGATAACTGCAATATTATTAAAGAGTCGTACACCGAATGCAAAAATTGCTGCTAAATATAAGTCTACACCAAGATGGACACCTAGAAAAGCTAAACCTGCAGCAAGTAGGATATTAAAAAAGAAACCGGTTAGAAAGACATTCCCGTCAAAACTATTTTGTAAATGTGCACGTATTCCACCAAATAATGTATCTAATGCAGCCAATACTGCAATTGATAGATAATTGGAATATTCATCAGGAATACGAAATTCTGTAAAAAAACCTAATATTACCCCTAAAATTAAACCAATAATTGGCAACCACATCGGTTGGTTAATCCTCCTTCACTTGCTCCATATACCGCACCCTTGGTGTATCATCAAAAGCTGGCAACTCAATATAATTAATCGGTGTAGACGTTAATTTTAAATTATCAATTTCAAAATACTCAACAGACTCTGAAACGACCATTTCATTGTGTAATTTTTGGGCATCATTCGTTAAGACCTTAATCTCTATCGGTAATGGTGGTAACCTTCTGTTATTGACACGAGTGACACCATTTACTTCACGAAAGGCCGTTGTTGAAATAATTCGTTGGTTTCCTATAGCAATCTCCTCGGCACCATTGAAATTTAATTCGTTTACTAAGAACCGTAATAAAACGGGAGAAACTGAATGCCTTTGATGGCCAAAAAATTGATCATGATAAAGTGGTTCAATCGTAAGGATAACCCCTTCCCCTGATACTTCTGTTAAGCCAGCTTCTTTTCTTAAATTTTCTATTTGCTCTTCCATTACGGTTTCAACGTTTTCCTTATGATCACTTAATGATGTTTCGTACTGAGCTATTAAAGTGGCATATTTATCTATTTCTTGGGAGAGCTGCTGATGTCTATCCTGCTCTGCTCTTAATTCTTTACGTAGCTCTCTAATATCTCTCGTGTCTCGAACGACCGGTTCTTTTGTAGACTGAAATTGAATAGCTAACATAAAACCAATGATAAGAGTAACAATCATAAAAATTACTTGTTTATTCATTATGTCACCTACTTTCAGATAAGTAAGGTTCCATGATTATTTCGTTTTTTTGTTGCATCCTTACTTCTATAAGGTCATTTAATAATTGGTCTCTTACTCCACCTGGTAATGTCATTGAACCTTCTAAATTTAATGGGTCACCGATTGCTGTTATAACGAATGGAGCGTAAGAGGTATGACCGTCAATATATATTACAGGTCCAATACATTGTATATATGAATTGCTAGATAGACGGTAGCCATTAATGGCTACTGCTTCAGCCCCAGCAACTAACAATTCTTGGATGACTTTTTGAATTTGTTCTTCGTGGACGATATAATCATTCGGGTTAGCACCATCTGGAACATATGAACTGTCAGATAGCATAACTTCAATTCCTGGACCTTTGACTTTAACAGTACCAACTAGCTTTCTTAACCGCTCTAAGTCTTCTATTAACGAAGCCACCCTTACTTCTTGTTCTTCTGTTAAATCTGTAATTTGTTCTTCAATCTCTCTAAGTTGAGATTGGTACCCACGTAAGTCCTCTTGTAAATTTCGATTTACTGCTTGTTCTAAAATAATATTGTTACGAAGTTCATCCTCATGTCTCCATTGGCGCTGAGAGACCGGATTTGTATCTTGATGCTCTTTAGCAAATTGATAAGATAAAGCCAAAATAAAACCGGTTACCAACAGGACAAGTGAAAGAATAACGTGTTTACCATTCACCTTCACCTTCCTCTTCCTCCTCACCAATAAACTCCTCAAAATAAGGTGTCATTCTCATATGAATAATCCCTGTTTTATTCGGATCAATTTCTTTAACAATGGAAGGGTACGGTGCGATTCTCTCTGAAAAATTTCGAACAGTTGAATGCACTTCATATCCATCATTCATATATACAATAACTCTTAACGGGTCAGTTTCTGTAGGCGTATAATAAATCTCTGAAATTCTATTAAACAACCCATCGGATAACTTGGTTATTTCTGCTGCTAATTCTTGTGCTACTGGCCCAGACTCCCAGTCCTTTAGTATAGGTGCATCAACTGGCATTTCGTTTGGTGGTAATTCATCCAAAAAAACACCCGTACTTAGAATAGGATAGTACTTGCCTTCCTGGAACATATATGCGACTCGTTGATATTCAACAACATGAATTTCAATCGTATTAGGGAACTTTCGTGAAAGGTTTGCTTTTTCAATCTCATCTAGATTAATTATCCTTTCTTTCACTTCTTCTTGATTTAGTTTCCAGAGGCTTGTCCCACTGTTCAACTTTGACGCTTTAACGATTGTCTCAGCAGGCAAGTAATAATTTCCATGGACTTCAATCATTTTAATATGACTTAAAGGAGATTGAAAATAAATGACTAAGAGGATAAGGAAAAAGAAAAAAGATAGAAAGAATGTTAATCTACGATTTGCTCTCTGCTTTCTTTGTTCCTTTAACTTAGGTATTCTGTCGTTGATGGTAATAACTTTTTCATCAACCATATTTCAACCTCCATTATAAGTACCTATATTTCGAAAACGGCATAAACTATTTATGCCGTTCAATAAAATTTAATGCTACATTATTGAATTATAACACAAATTGAAGGCTATGCTCAGTCGTTGTTTTGTTTTTTTCCGACAATCTCAACTTCTGTTTCAATTTCCACTTCAAATTTTTCCCGAACTGTAGATTGGATGTGTTGAATGAGATTTAACACATCATCTGCCTTAGCATCAGCGACATTTACAATAAAATTACCATGCATTTCTGATACTTGCGCACCACCTAATTGGAACCCTTTTAAGCCAGCTTTTTCAATTAATTGGCCTGCATAGTTCGGAAGCGGGTTTCTGAATACACTTCCTGCACATGGATAATTCCACGGTTGAGATACTCGTCGGTAATCCTTATTTTTTTGCATAACCTTTACAATTTCATCACGGTCTCCTGCTTTTAACTGGAAAACAGCCTCTACACATATTGCCTTTTCCTTTTGTAATCTTGAAGTCCGATATGAAAATCCCAATTCTTCATTTGTCAGCCACTTCATAGTCCCATCTTCAAAAAGAATGTGTGCCTTCGTTAATATTTGCGATATGTCAGAACCATGTGCACCAGCGTTCATAAATACAGCGCCACCGACAGAACCCGGAATTCCACTTGCAAACTCTAACCCTGAAAGTCCTTTCTTACTAATAATCATTGCTAACTTAATTACTGAAAAGCCACCACCGACTTTAATTTCTTCACCATCAATTTCAAGATGACTAATATCGTCCCCTAATTTTATGACAACACCCTCAATACCACTGTCACTTACAAGTAAATTTGAACCTCTTCCAATAACACGCCAAGGAATATTTTTTTGACGAATTAAGCTCATTAATACTTTTAATGCTTCAACGTCTTTTGGCTCTACTAATATTTCAGCAGGCCCGCCAATTTTCCATGTTGTATGATTTGCTAATGGTTCTTGGACGAGGACTTTACCTATATTTTTTTCTCTGAGTTGTTGAATAAATTGTTCCATCGTCTTAAATCTCCTCACTTCTTGAAAAGGTCGGTCTGTTTCAAAAGATGTACAAACCACAAGCCTTTCTATACTTTTCTCCATTAAAGAAGTAAATTCCCTTATAATCTTTTAATACAGTTCCTCATCATTTTATTGTATTATATGCTCTTGCCCACTTCACCGTGTTTGTTTACAAGGTGTTAAAAGTTTCAAGTTTCACTAGTTGTCAAAGTCTTATAAAGGTCAATGGTTTGTTACTTTTTATTCTTCGTTAGTTCAGCAAGTAAATCCACAAAGTGAGTTGCAGCTTTTGGCATTCCTAGTGAAAGAGCTGCATTATGCATTTCTTCCCATTTTCCATCCTTTTTAAAAATAGTATCAATATCTTCGAGCAATACTTTTCCACTCATTTCCTTTTCAAGGCGAACAATAGCAGCACCTTTCACACTGAGTGAACGTGCATTTTTTTCTTGATGATTATTCGTTACATACGGACTTGGAATAAGAATACTAGGCAATCCTAACGCTGTAATTTCAGCTAGAGTTGTAGCCCCCGCTCTCGCCACAATTAAGTCTACACCAGCTAACACTTCAGGCATGTTATGAATAAATGGTTTAATAATGACATTGTCTGGGTTCCCTTTTGCTTTTACTTCTTCCATCACTTTTTCATAATGTACTTGACCAGTTACATATAAGAACTGATAATCGAAATTTTTCATGTCAGGTAAAACTTCTAAGAAAGCGTCATTAATCGGTCTAGCTCCTCGGCTTCCCCCTACAATTAACACAGACTTTTTCCCATCCTTAAGACCAACAGACTGCCTGCCACGCTCAGCATTCGTTGATATGACTTCTGAAGCTCGCGGGTTTCCTAGATATACAGTTTTAGACTCAGGAAAGAAGGTTTTCGATTCAGGGAATGACAATACAATCTTATCTACATAACGACTTAAAAATTTATTCGTAAGTCCAGGAACACTATTCTGTTCATGAATAACCGTTGGAATGTTCAATTGCGAAGCTGCAAAAACAACGGGACCACAAACATATCCCCCCGTCCCAACTACGACATCCGGTTTAAACTCTCTAATCATCTTTTTGGAGTCACTCGTTCCCTTTAGGAAACGGTAGATCGTTTTTACATTATCAAAAGAAATTTTTCTACGGAACCCCGTAATCTTTATTGTTTTAAATGGAATTTCTTCTCTAGTAACCAGTTCACTCTCTAATCCGTTTTCAGTACCTATGTACAGTATTTCAGCAAACTCATATTGCTGTTTTATTTCTTGAATTAATGACAAGGCAGGATATATATGTCCTCCAGTTCCTCCACCACTAACAACTACTCTCATTGAAATCCTCCATAAACTCTGTCTTAAAATTCCATACTTAACTACCTATTAGAACATTCTCTACTATTACCATTTTATCAGAACGATAACTTGTATTATACATAATGCTTTTAAAGGATTGTGTAAAATTATAAAGATTTTGATTGTAAACCATGTTGTTAGCCAAAAGTTTTAGCAAGTGGTTAGGGTAACGTATTGTTCATATCTGTTGATCTTGGGATGAAACAAAATCAACAATCCTCTTAACAGCGCTAAAAACATAAATATCCCTCTAGTTAAGTTTCACCTTACTTAGAGGGACTTCTTTTATTATATCCTTGAAAACCTGCTAATGTTAAGTAAAACACCAATTGCAACCAACATTAGGGTGAGTGAGGACCCGCCATAACTAAGGAACGGTAGTGTAATCCCTGTAACAGGCATCAGTCCAGTGACTACTCCGATGTTGATCATAACTTGAATAGCTACCATCGATATAATACCTACAGCTAAGAAGCTACCAAACAAATCTGGTGCACCTAATGCCACTCTTATCCCTCGCCATAGGAGAATACCGAACAAAAAGATAACAATGGCCCCTCCAATAAACCCTAACTCTTCGGTTAGTATGGCAAATATAAAATCAGTTTGCGGTTCAGGTAAGTAGAAGTATTTTTGCCGACTTTCTCCTAACCCTAACCCAAGTAATCCACCTGGGCCAATTGCATAAAGCGATTGAATAATTTGAAATCCACTTCCTAATGGATCTGACCACGGATCTAAAAAAGAAGTAATTCGCTTTATCCGATACGGCGCGGAAGCAATTAGTGCTACAAAGCCCACAACGCCAATCAGGGCCAAGCCAACAAAATGAGCAATTCTGGCACCAGAAACAAAAATCATAACAACGCACGTTCCAACCATTACTGCCCCTGTACCAAGATCTGGTTGCAACATGATGAGACCGAATGCCAATAAAACTATAGATAATGAAGGAATTAACCCTTGTTTTAACGATGTGATCTTCTTTTGATTTTCTGATAAGTATTTTGCTAAAAAAGCGATCATGGCCATCTTCATAAACTCGGATGGTTGAATAGAAAATGCCCCTACACCTAACCAACTTCGTGCCCCACCACGAACGAGCCCTACTCCAGGAATTAAAACAACAATAAGAAGTATAAAACAAATAATGAGCAAAACCTTGGACCATTTTCGCCACGTCCAATAATCAACGGTCATGACGAAAAACATAGCTGCAACTCCTGCACCAGCAAAGAATATCTGGCGTTTTGCAAAGAAAAATGAATCGTCAAACTTATATTGAGCCCATACTGCACTAGCACTATATACCATAATAACACCTATCGTTAATAGTGCGATTGTTGCAATCATCAAAAGAAAATCTGGTGCCGTTTTTGTTTTAGGCAACTGTAACACCTCACTAACTAAAAAGTGTTCGTACAATCAACTATCAATTGTACAACCTCTATTACCTAAACATATGCACCAGACTATTAGAACATGTCCTTTTATCTTTGGATTAACTGCTCAACGGCATAAATAAATTTGTCGCCGCGTTCTTCAAACGTTTTGTACTGATCCCAGCTCGCACAAGCAGGTGAAAGTAAGATAATATCACCAGCTTCAGAAAGATGATAAGCGACTGGTACAGCTTCTTCTACATTTAATACTTCTTTAATGATCTCTACCCCTGCTTCTTTGGCAGCAGACTTCATCTTCTCTTTTGTTTCTCCGAAAGTCACGACTGCTTTAACTTTTTCTAACGAAGGTATAAAAGCATCAAAAGAGTTGCCTCGATCTAAACCGCCAGCTAAAAGAATGACAGGCTCTGTAAAAGCCGAAACAGCAGCTTGAGCTGCTAAAATATTCGTCGCTTTTGAATCATTAAAGAACTTACGATCATTATAAGTCGTTACATATTGAACTCTATGTTTAACACCCGTAAACGACTTTAACACATTGACGATTTGATCTGTACGTGCCCCCATCGTTTTTGCTGCAGCGATAGCGGCTAATATATTTTCTAGGTTATGTTTACCAGGAAGAGTAATCTCTGCTTGATCGATGATTTTTTCATCTTTAAAGAAAACAACATGATCTTTTACATATGCACCGTCCGCAACCTCTGTCGTCGTTGAAAACGGTATTTTTGTGCCTTTTACTCCTTCTGCCAGCTTAACAACAAAATCGTCATCAACATTAATTACATAAAAGTCATTTTCTTCTTGATTAGCAAATATTTTGGCTTTAGCATGTCCATATGCTTCTTTTGTTCCATGATAGTCTAGATGGGCATCAAACAGATTTAATAATACTGCCACTTTTGGATGGAAATTTTTTGTTCCTTGTAGTTGAAAACTGGAAACTTCTGTAACAATAATGTTTTCCGCAGTCGCTTTTTCTGCAACTTCGCATGCTACTGTTCCAATATTTCCAGCCACTAAGGGCTCCTTGCCACTATTTTTTAACATTTCAACCACTAATGTTGTGGTCGTCGTTTTTCCATTCGAACCAGTAATCGCAATCATATCAGCTTCTGATAGCATAGAAGCTAATTCCACTTCTGTAACCACAGTTATTCCACGCTTTATCGCTTCAGAAATTATTGGATTACTATAAGGAATCCCTGGGTTTTTAACGATAAAGTCAATTGGCTCATCCAATAATGTTAATGGATGAGCACCACAAACAACTTTAATCCCTAAACCTTCTAGTTCCTTCGCTTTGGGATTTTCTTCAATTGGCTTAGCATCATTGACAGTTACGTGAGCACCTAGTCGGAACAAAAGACGGCTCGCAGCTTCCCCGCTTTTTGCTAAACCTAAGACGAGTACATATTGATCTTTAAACTGTTGTTCATTTTTCATCTAAATCCACACCTCTAAGTAAATTCCTAATATTGCAAAAAGCATACCTACTAACCAAAATGTAACAACAACTCGCCATTCCGACCAGCCTGATAGCTCATAGTGATGGTGAAGAGGACTCATTTTAAACACCCTCTTACCTCTCGTTTTAAATGAAATTACTTGGATAATAACCGAAAGAGTTTCTATAACAAAAACCCCGCCGATAATAACAAGTAAAATTTCTAACTTGGTTAAGATCGCAACTGCTGCAATTGCTCCACCTAAAGCAAGCGAACCCGTATCACCCATAAATACTTTTGCAGGGTGTGCATTAAAAACTAAAAAGCCTAATACCGCTCCAACAACTGCTCCACAGAAAATAGCGACATCAAACATTTCTGCATTCCATGCTAAAATGGCAAATGCTCCAAATGCGATTGCACCTGTTCCAGCTAATAAACCGTCTAAACCATCGGTTAAATTTACCGCATTTGATGCACCTACTAACATAACAATGATAAGTGGGAAATAAAGCCAACCAAAATCAATTGAAATGTTAGTTGCTGGTATCGCGATTTCTGTTGAAAAGTCAAGCATGCGTAATCCTAGATAAAAAATAATAGCAATAACGAGTTGACCAACTAACTTTTGCTTTGATGTAAGCCCTAAATTCCTCTTCATCACAACTTTAATAAAGTCATCTAGAAAGCCTAATAAACCGTAACCTAAAGTTACAAATAATAGTAACCAAATTTCTGTCGTAAACGTTAAAAATTTTGAAATAATAATGACTGTTGTAAGAAGGATCGATAATAAAATCATAACCCCGCCCATTGTAGGTGTACCGCTTTTCTTTTGATGGGACTTGGGCCCTTCATCTCGAATACTTTGTCCAAATTTTAACCTTCTAAGAAATGGAATTATAATTGGGGATAGTATTACGGCAATGAGGAAAGATGCGATTAATGTAAATAATAATGTGATCTGTTCAAACATTGTCATTGCCTCCTTTCTATTACATTAAATATTTAGTGATTGTTTCTAATTGGAGTCCCCTTGATGCTTTTATCAATACAACCGTTTCACTATCTAAAAGTTTTATGGTGCTGGCGATGAGATCTTCTTTATCTAAAAAGCTTTGTACTATAAGCCTATGGTCGTTTTTTTCATTAAATGCGTCAAAAATCCATTGTCCTTTTTCCCCTACAGTGAATAGGTGTGTAACAGGCTCTTCAATCACAGCGGCAACTGAACGATGAAGTTCTTTTTCATCTGGCCCAAGTTCGTACATATCCCCAAGAATTACTACCCTTTTTGAATAGGCAGGTAATTCTTTTACTGCTTCTATCGCGGCTTTCATGGAAGTTGGGCTAGCATTATACGCATCGTTAATGATAGTTGATCCATTTAAGCCTTTCATACGTTCAAGTCTCATCCCTGTTAAGTTTACTTGTTTTAACCCTGTCTGTATACTTTTTTCCGATAATCCAAGCTCGCGCCCCACCATGATGGCATAGGCTGCATTTTTTATGTTGTGGCGACCAAGCAGCGGCAGTTCATAAACCGTTTCGTCACCTTTCAGAGAGAATGTAAAACCGTAATCACTAGTAGAGACATTTAAAATTTGTACGTCACACGTGTCCGTGAAACCACAGGTACTTACATTTTTATGATAAAAAGGCTTAAGTAATGGCTCGTCACCATCAATAAACACTTTACCATTTTCCCGTAACCCTTTTACAATCTCCATTTTTGCTTGGGCAATACCTTCCCGGCTGCCAAGCTGTTCAATATGTGATTCGCCGATGTTTGTAACGACCGCATAATGAGGTTCACCGATCAAACTGAGTAACTCAATTTCACCAAACCCACTCATCCCCATCTCTAAAATGAGTAGTTCACAATCGCTTTCCATTCCTAGTATCGTTAACGGCAATCCAATATGATTGTTATAGTTTCCTTGCGTTTTGTAGGTCTTATATGAAGTTGACAGAACAGCATCTAAAATATCTTTTGTCGTTGTCTTACCGTTACTGCCTGTTACACCAACGACTATCGGGTTGATGTGCTTTAAATATCTTTTAGATAATTGTTGTAGACCTTGGATCGTTTCTTTTACATAAAATAATTGAAAGTCTTCAGGTAAACTTTCCGGAACTGCCTTATCTACTTGCCACAGAGAAGCTATTGCTCCTTTTTCAATTGCTGTATGAATAAAATCATGTCCGTCAAAACGTTCTCCTACAATCGGAATGAACAACCCATCAACCATTGGTTGGCGACTATCGGTATATATACCAGTAAACGAAAGATTAACGTTATGCTGTCGTACCCCTTCTGATATTTCTTCAACTAGTTTCCCAGAAAACTTCATTGCATTCTCTCCTCAATGATCGCTCTTGCTACTTGTCTGTCATCAAAATCAATGACTTCTTTACCTATTACCTGATACGTTTCATGTCCTTTTCCGGCAATAAGTACAACATCGTCAGGTTTAGCAAGAGAAATCGCGTGTTCGATTGCTTCTTTGCGATCGACGATCGAAACATAATTATCACTTTCAATTCCTGCTTCCATATCTTTTAAAATCATCTCAGGTTGTTCACTTCTCGGATTATCTGCTGTAAAAATTGCTTTATGAGAATATTTCACAGCAATTTGCGCCATAATAGGGCGCTTCGTTCGGTCACGATCCCCACCGCATCCAACTACACAGTAAATCTTACCTTTAGCTAAATCTTTAACAGTAGTAAGTACATTTTCTAAACTGTCAGCCGTATGCGCGTAATCAACGATAACAGTGAACTGTTGACCTGCATCTACTGTCTCAAACCTGCCAGAAACGCCTTCTACACTTTCTAAACTTTGTTTAATATCATTTAATTTGACCCCATGTGCTAAACAAGCGGCAGCAGCAGCTAAAGCATTATACACACTAAACTTCCCGATCAACTTTAACTCAATTTCTGTCTCCCCTACAGGACTAGATAATGTAAATGATGTTCCGCCTGCTGTCATTTTAATGTTTTTCGCTCTCACATCGCTCGTTTCATTAATTCCATATGTTAAGACTTGGGCTGCTGTCATCTTCTTATATTCTACTGAAGCTTCATCATCATCATTTAATATAGCAATTTTTTTACTCGTTTGATCATATGTATTTCCTAGTTGTGAAAAAAGCAGACCTTTAGCATATTTATAGGCTTCCATCGTTTGATGGTAGTCCAAATGATCTGGCGTTAAATTCGTAAAAACAGCAATATTAAAGTCGCATCCTCTTACTCTCCCAAGATGAAGTGCATGAGATGATACTTCCATAATAGCTGTCTTAACTTGATGATCAACCATTTGCTTAAACGTTTTTTGTAACGTAAGTGATTCAGGTGTTGTATTTTTCGTCTCATACGTTTGATCACCTATTTTTGTATACATCGTACCTATTAAGCCTGTTCGTTCCCCTGCATCATTTAGTACTTTTTCAATTAAATGAGTAACCGTAGTTTTACCATTTGTTCCTGTAATTCCAATTAGTGATATTTTTTTGGTTGGATGTTCATAAAAGTAATTTGAAAGTATAGCCATCGCTCTCTTTGTATCATTAACTAAAATAACAGGAATCGAAGCATCCACTGTTCTTTCTGCTACTATCGCACTTGCGCCGTTACTTATCGCTTGATTAACAAAATCATGACCATCAACCGTGTAACCTTTAATACAAATAAACAAACTACCTTTTTGAACTTCCCGTGAATCCATATCAATCGACGAAATCACCGGATTGATTTGATCATTTAAAATGTGAACATATTGTAATTTTTCAACCAGTTGATTTAATTTCATAGTCAATACCCTCTCTATTACTTACATTTAATATCTATCGTAGGAAAAAGATGCGTCCTTTAATCATAAATCCTATTTTTATTAGGAATTTCTCTTTCAAGTGTATGTTGGAAAAACCTGAAGAAGTCCCTTTTCCTACAATGCATTCCTATAACAAAATGAATCCCTCCGAAGCATGTACCGGAGGGAATTAAAGTGTTACAGAACTATTTTAGTCTGTTGTGTCTGATTTGTCACCCATATAAAGTCGTATCGTTGAACCTGCCTTTACTTTCACACCAGGTTCTGGTGCTTGGGCTAACACTTTGGACCCACTTCCAGAAGCGTCAATTTTCAGATCGTAATAAGCTTGATTAATTTCTCGAATAGAAAGGCCGACTAGATCTGGAGTTTCTATAATAGGCTCATCATTCCATGCTTTTTCTTTTTCGATCTGGTCTGTTCGTTTTTTAACTCCCATGGCAGCTAGACTATCACCAATAATCTTTCCAACAATCGGCGCTGCAACGACACCACCGAATTGAACGGTACCTTTTGGATTATCAATGGCTACATAGACTACAATTTCTGGGTTATCTGCTGGTGCCATCCCAATAAATGAGACAATGTGATTATTTTCTAAATAGCGACCGTCTTTTGCTTTTTGTGCGGTACCCGTTTTTCCTCCCACTCGATATCCATCTACAAACGCACCTTTACCAGTTCCAAGTGCTACTACACTTTCTAATGCATGGCGAATTTCTTTAGATGTATCTCCAGAAATGACTCTTCTTTTTAAAATTGGAGCTTGAGAACTTACCACCTGTCCTGTTACTGGGTCAATCCACTCTTTCGCGATAAAAGGTTGATACAAATACCCGCCATTGATTGCTGCAGACACCGCCGCTACTTGTTGAATTGGCGTAACAGAAACCCCTTGACCAAAGGCAGTAGTTGCTAACTCTAATGGGCCGACTCTATCTCGATTAAAGAGGATTCCTTTTCCTTCACCTTGCAGGTCAATCCCTGTTTTTTGGCCAAATCCAAATTTTTCAATGTAATCAAATAGACGATCTTTCCCTAATCGTTCACCTAAAACAACAAATCCCGGGTTACAAGAGTTCTGAACGACTTCTAAGAACGTTTGGTGTCCATGTCCACCTTTTTTCCAACAGCGCAACCGATGTCCAGATACTTCAATAAAGCCAGGGTCATTAAATGTCTCTTTGTGCAGATCAACTTCGCCTTCCTCTAGGGCAGCTGCGATTGTTATGATCTTAAAGGTTGAACCCGGCTCGTATTGCATCCAAACCGGCTTGTTCTGGTTATAAATTTCTGGTGGAACTTCACGGAAATTTTCAGGGTTATAATGTGGTCGACTTGACATTCCAAGAATTTCACCTGTATTTGGGTCCATTGCAATTGCAATTGCACCATCTGGGTTATATGTGGCTTCCGCTATATCTAACTCCCGTTCGATGATCGTCTGAACCTTACTATCTATTGTAAGCTTTAAATTAAGACCATCTACTGGAGGCGTATACTCATCTGCTAAATCTGGTAATCTCTTACCCTTAGCATCTGAGAAGAAGGATACATGTCCTTTTTTTCCACTCAAATGTTCGTCATATGTTAACTCCAAACCTGTTAACCCTTGATTGTCAATTCCAGCAAAACCTAATACATGTGCTAAAAACCTTCCGTTCGGGTAATGCCTCTTACTATCTTCTGCGACATAAACCCCCGGTAAATCTAGCGCTCGTACTTCATTTGCTTTATCTTTCGAGATTTTTCTTCCTTCTGGATTAATCCTAACAGATGATGCACTTTTCGTGATAAGCTCATACGCCTTTTTTCTATCCATATTTAGAACGTTTGCTAATTTCTCAGCTGTCTCAGCAGGCTCTTTCACTTGACGAGGAACTACTAATATTGACGGTGCACTAACATTAGTAGCTAGAATTTCATCATTTCGATCTAGAATTTCTCCTCGTTTTGCTTCAAACGGAATATCACGACTCCAAGAATCTTCTGCTCTTTCAGTTAACCAGTTTCCCATTCCAAATTGTACATAGCCGAGACGAATCGCGATAATCGAGAAAATAATTAAACCAATTATTAATACAAATACTAGACGTTTTCGTACGGTTACATTGGACACTCGCACTACCTGTACCCCCAATTTCCAACCTAGATTTCACATATACTAAGGCTTGTCATCCTTGTTTTACTTATATGCGGAATACTAGACAATTAGAACAATAAGGGGGATTACTTATTGTTCTTCATTGATCACTTCCTCGAGGTCTACTTCATCCAGGACACCTTCATAATTTGGCAATTCTAGTTCAACAGTTATATGCTCTTCTATTCTTATCGGACTTCCTGCACTAACACTTTGGCTTGTTACAAAACCCGTTCCAAATATATTCATATTAAGATCAAGTGCTTTTGATAGCTTCATAACATCACGGAACGACCAACCTTCAATATTTGGCATCGTGTAAGAATCACCGTTTGTAACAAGGACAACCTTTTCATTATCAATCACATACCGCCCTGCTACCGGCTGCTGTCCTTCCACCTTGTTTCCATCACCTAAAACGATTACTTGTAATCCTTCACTTTCTAGTTCATTCTTTACAGTCTCTACTGCTTTTCCTTTATAGGCTTTCAATTCAAACCCTATTTCTTCACTTTCAACCATCTCTTGGTAACCTGGATTTATATTTAAATATTGTAAACTATGTTTCATTACTGTATTAAAAATTTGTGAAACTGGTGCAGATCCAGATTCTGTTTCTTTTAACTTCGGTTGATCTACCGCTACGTATACGATTACGCGAGGGTCATCTTTAGGCGCCATTCCTAAAAATGAAAAGATATTTTTTCCGTGTCCACGTAAGTATCCTCCATTGGGATTGGGTACTTGGGCGGTTCCTGTTTTACCGATAACATCAAACCCTTCGATAAAGTATGGCGTTCCTGTTCCAGCCGAGGAGGTAACAACGGTCTCTAGTATATCGATTACTTCCTTTGCAGTAGCCTCTGTGATCGGTTGTCCTACTTCGGTTGGCTCATTCTTTTCTACCACTTTTCCAGTTTCTTGATCAACAATTCGGTCGATCACATAAGGCTTCATCATCTTTCCTTTATTAGCAATTGCTGTTGCAGCTTGGACTTGTTGGATTGGAGTTACAGCTGTCGCCTGTCCAAAAGCTGTAGAAATAGCATTCGACGCATTTTTTGCTGCAATTAAACTCGTAGCTTCATTTGGCAGGTCGATACCTGTTACTTCCGTAAACCCGAATTTTCCAAGATAGTCATAGACTCTATCTGTTCCTAACTTTTCATTAGCAATCTTCGAAAAAGCTACATTGGAAGATCGTTGCATACCTTCATTGTAGGAAATCTGTCCCCAACCTCTTCCTTGGTTATGATCTGAAACAATCCTATTTCCTATTCGATATGTCCCCGATTGAAATTGTTCATTACCATTATAAACCCCTTCCTCAATAGCTGCTGCTAACGTAAAAATCTTCATCGTAGATCCTGGTTCAAATCGATACGAGATTCCAAAATTAATAAAGTTCGTAATATCTTCATATTGATTCGGGTTGAAGCTAGGACGATTACTCATTGCTAATATTTGTCCGGTTTTCGGATCAGCAACGATAGCTATCAATCTTTCAGGGTCATAATCCTCTTCAACTTTCGTCATCACTTGTTCTAAAGCTGTTTGAATATTAGAGTCTAGGGTTAAATACACATTCTGACCATTCTTAGGCGCTTCAACTGTTTCCTTCGGATCAGGAAGCCTAATCCCTTTACGGTCCCTTTGATAGACGACAGAACCGTGTTCGGCACGGAGAATTTCATCAAGACTAAGTTCAAGACCCATTCTCGACTTTTCCATATCCCTTTCTGTGTAGCCAATGACATGAGAAGCATAAGTTTGTTTCGGGTAGTAGCGACGAGGTTCTTCTTTAAATTCTATACCTGGCAGGTCATATTCTTTAATAGCCTTCATCTTTTCATGACTCATATTTTTAGCCGCAGCACCCAATTCAACTTGGAATCGATCGCTAGAGAGCAATCGCTCAAGATTTTCAATAGACATATTAATATAAGGTGATAAAATTTCTGCTGTCTCTCTCGGGTCTTTCACATAACGATTTTGTCCCTTATCTAAAACAGCAAACATCGTATACGAGGTGATTTCTTGAGCTAATGGGCTCCCATCTCGGTCAAAGATAGTTCCACGGTTACCTTCTAGAACATTTTTGGATGTCCACCTTTGTTCGGCCATTTGCTTTAAGTCATGTCCGCCTATTTCTTTTGTCGTTTGGATCATAATTATTCTTCCGATGAGTATAACGAAACAAATAAGAAAAATCGCCATAACTAAAACGGCTCTCTTATTTGTAACAGGTCTTTTCTGAACTTCCATTATAATCACATCCTATTCCTGTGTGCGTTAAGTGTCTGATCGGTTGCGACAGTTATTTATCCTTGGGTTGCAGGGCATAAAGCTAAATATTACACGTTTTTACCTAAAAAGAAAACTAGCCCACAGCGGAACTAGTTTTGTATCACTTTCACCTTATTGTCGTCTAAAGACATACCAAGTTTTTCCGTTGCAATATGTAAGATTCTATCAGGTGCACTTAATTCGATTACTTGTAATTGAAGTCCCTCATTAACCTGAGACTGTTGTTGAATATCACGTTGTAAATTATGAATATCCCTATTCATAGAGTAAACCGAAGCGTAATTCGCAAGGATGAAGGTAACCGCTACAGATAACGCAACAACCGCAAGTAAAGCTATTCCTTTTTCACCTCTTGAAACGGAGAACTTTTTTTGTTTCGGCGCCTTCGTTTGCTTTGGCTGTTGACCTTGATTTTCTTTTGGTTGCTGTTGTTGTTGCTGATACTGACGAGCCAAATTACTCATAATAAAACCTCCTTCAATTTTTTTCTGCTATTCTCAGCTTTGCTGAGCGTGCTCGGTTATTCATTTCAAGTTCATCTGCACTTGCGATGATAGGTTTCCTTGTAATTAATGTAAGTTTCGGTTCGTACCCTTGAGGAACCATTGGCATTCCTGGAGGAAGTTCTGGCCCTCTACTTTCCTTTTTAAAGATATCTTTGCAAATACGATCTTCAAGTGAATGGAACGTAATGACACAGATCCTTCCTTTAGGAGCAGTAATTTCAATTGAATCGGCCAGTGCTTGTTCAAATGCCCCTAATTCATCATTTACTGCAATACGTATCGCTTGAAAGGTTCGTTTTGCAGGATGCCCCCCTGTCCTTCTAGCTGGAGCGGGAATGGCAGACTTTATTATTTCAACTAGTTCTCCTGTTGTTTCAATGCTCTTCTTTTCTCTTGCAGCCTCAATCTTTCTAGCAATTTGCTTTGCGAATTTTTCTTCGCCATATCTTGAAATAGTCGAAACCAATTTTCCAAACTCCCAGTCATTGACGACTTCATATGCACTTAATGGAGCGGTTTGATCCATCCTCATATCAAGAGGTGCATCTTGGTGGTAACTAAACCCACGGTCTGCTTCATCTAATTGAGGTGAAGACACTCCAAGGTCAAAGAGTATTCCATCCACTTCTTCTATCCCTCTTGCCTGAAGTTCTTCTTTCATAAATCGAAAGTTACTTTTAATTAATGTAAATTTCCCTTCGTAGTGGCTTAATTTTTCTTTTGCATTGGCAATAGCAATATCATCTTGGTCAAAGGCATAAAGATGACCTTCTGAACTAAGTCGAGAAATGATTAATTCGCTATGACCCGCACCACCGAGAGTGCAATCTACATAAATTCCATCTTTTTTAATATTCAGCCCTTCGACTGACTCATCTCTTAAAACCGTAATATGATTAAACATTAGCTACCACCTCTTATATGCTTTTCTTAGTTGCAATGACTAAAGGTCGAAATCAACGATATTTTCAGCAATCTCACTAAACGATTCTTCCGACTCCATGAAATAGTCTTCCCAGATTGCTTTACTCCAAATTTCCACCCGGTTTGATACCCCAATAATGACACATTCCTTTTCAATATGTGCATATTCCCTAAGGGGTGAGGCAATATTTACTCTACCCTGTTTATCAAGCTCACATTCAGTAGCACCGGAAAAGAAAAATCGAGTAAAGGCTCTGGCATCTTTTTTTGTAAATGGGAGAGATTTTAATTTAGCTTCTAAAATTTTCCACTCGTCCTGAGGATAGACGAATAACGACCGGTCAAGCCCACGAGTTACAACAAAAGAGTCACCAAGTTCTTCACGAAACTTAGCAGGAATAATGAGCCTTCCCTTTTCATCGACATTGTGCCGATACTCCCCCATGAACATAGTCGTTTCACCATCCCCCACTTTATACCTCTAAGTTACCACATCCCCCCACTTTATACCACTAGATTTTCTAATTCTCCCCATAAAAAAAAAATCCTGCTAAAATGCGGGATTTTTTTTAAAAAGGTAAGTTTCAGTTCATATTCCGAGCTGTACTTTGTAGCTTTCATATCTTTTATTCAGCTAAAATTATTTATAACTCAATAATTTTATGGTGGCCGTTTATGTCTAAGTCTTGTTCTTTAATATTGTCTATAAACAAGTGACCAAATTGGTTGATGATCTGGAAAATATTATAAATGCGCTCCTGCGGCTTATGGTTAGGTAATACAATTTGTTCAATCTCATCATATTTCATTAATTCATACTTATATTTTTCTTTTTGTTGTCGTTCTAACTTTTGATGAAGAAACTCTACTTGATCTAAAAGAATATTTAGGTTTTTTGTAGCCAGCTTTTCTGATGTTGCATCTAGTTGTTCAGCGATTTGCCGAAGTGGGGCATGTATTCGTTCAATTTCGTCTTTCACTTGTTCCGTCGTTGACTGAATATCCCACTTCTTTTGTTGCGTATACCATTCATCCCTTATTTCTGACAGTGATTTAGAAAGTGCATCTTCCAACGTTATTTCTTTGCTCTTCAACCAATCGTTGTATTTCTGTTCTAATAACGTCAGTGAAAGTCTAGGAACAATAGGTGGCATTCTCATTCCCGCTACTTCAAATACCGTTTTCAGCGTTGACCAATAAGCGATTTCACCCGGACCGCCAACAAAGGCAAGTACAGGCAACAGATACTCTTGCATTAATGGTCGGGTTACCACATTATTACTTAGACGTTCAGGAGACAATTCAGCAATCGATAGTAAATCTTGTTTTGTATACTTCATGTCGTTAGCAATAAAAAGCGTTTCATTAACACGGTCAATTCTTTGCCTTTGACCGTCTTCTAAAATAAAGAGATTAGCATTCTCTTCATTTCGTTCAATTGGTGTTCCATAATTACATTTTGCAACTTCCTCTGCCTGTGTAAGAAATGCCGTATTTATAGCTTCATTTTCTTCAATTAGTAAAGAAAACATTGAAGATTCTATATTACGAATTTGCGGGTCAGCAGAATCAAGTAATACGAGACCTTCTTCTTTAAAAATCCATGCCATTAATTGACTAAAAAAGTGAGAGTAATCGGTTGATTTTTTTAATAATACCGTTACAGTTTCAAGAAGCTCTTTGGTGTAATTCGTTTCCTCCAAAGAAGAAAAAACATCTTCTATCCACTTTTTTGTTTTTTCATAATCAAGCGGTCTTCCTGACAGTGGGTGTTTATTATCTTCTGTCTTATCGTACAATTGATGTTTAATTAATTTTTCGTTTTTTTGTAAAAACAAATGGTTAACCTCAAGAAAATCATGATCTTCTCCTGCTACCCAAAAAACAGGAATGACAGGAACTCCTAACATCTTCTCCTGTTGCTTCGACAACGTGATCGCTGTTAGTGCTTTATAAACCGTATATAAAGGGCCCGTCAATAAACCTGGTTGCTGCCCCGTGACAACTACCACACTGTTCGGATCTCGAAGACGCTCTATTTGTAATAATGTCTTTTCATTGTGAACAAGACGTTCATTATACTTTGTTAAAGCACTAGCTAAACTGTCTCTATTATACGTTCGATTTCTTAAATATTCATACCGGCTTCCGTAAGTAGATTGATTTCTATAGTCATATTCAAAAAACGAAAGAAGCTGAGGATCTTCTTCTAGATATGCCTTAGCTACTTTTGTTGTTGGTGAAAGTTGAATTTCTTTCACATTCATTATGTAACGCCCTTTCATAAAAAACTTAACACTCGAACGATTAGATTATAGCAAAATGATAAACATACACAAAATAAAATGCTTAGTATCCCTAACTACTAAAAATTCGCGTAATAAATCCAAAGGTACTTAATAAAATATAGGCTAAGAAAAATAAGATAAAATTAAAACGCCATATGCCCCTGAATAACCGGACAAGATGCACATCTTTCGCCACTTTCCAATGAATAATCGTAAAACAAATGGCGACCGCAAAAAAAACAATTAAAATGATCCATAAAAATGACTGCTTCCAAATTTCATAACTAATAAAATATACGGCAAGTATAAAAAACACTAATGAAATATCTGCTGCAAGACGAATTGAATAACTTTTCTTCTTCGTAATTTTCACAGTAATAATATAAACTAAGTACCATCCTACAATAGGCAACGTTACAACTGTAGCTATAAACCAAGCGAAAGCACTACTCACCCTTCTCCCTCTCTTCCTGTTCTAATCCTTTAATGCTTTCAAACAAAAAATTCGTTATTGGCATTTCCAATCTTTGCTCTTCCCCTTTTCGTAACGTATATCCTAAGATCGCTTCAATTTCTGTTTGATTTCCATTTTCAATATCACGTAGCATCGATGACCTGTTCTTCCCCGTTTTCTCACAAACTAATAAAACTTCTTCCCACAAGCCCTCTTTCGCGTCAAGGTTGAGACTTTTGACCGTCTCATCAAAAACACTACGCATTAAATTCAAGAAAAATATATTAGAAATTAATCGACCATTTGTTACTCTAAAAATTGCAGTCAATGGGTTGATACATGAGTTAACGACTAACTTTCTTTCCATAATGGCTAACCAATCGTTTAATATTACGACAGGAAAGTCTTCACTATTTAACGACTTCCATAAGTAACCTGATACACTTAAAGCTCCATGAATAGCTCCAATTTTAATCGTCCCTACACCAGTGTGACAAACTTCCGTGTCAGAAAGTCTCATCGCCCCATGTTCAACGATCCCAATTAACAACGTTTCAATCGAGAGTTTCTTAATTAAAGAAAGGTGACCCATTCCGTTTTGCATGAACACCATTGTTCTCGGTATCGAAGATTTGCGCTCAAGTTGTTCACATATAGTTTTAATATGAAATTGTTTAACAGTTACAAATATGATAGCATCACTTAAGTCACAAGCCTCATCCAATACCTTTGCGTGAACAGTAAAAACTTCACTTTGATTATTTCTATAAAGAGTAATCCCTGCCTCATTCAGTTGCCTTGCCTGCTGTTTACTACGTGTATATACATTTACATTAAAATTACTTTTTCTTAAATAGGCGGCTAAAAGAAGTCCAATTGAGCCCCCGCCAATTACTCCAATATTCACACACCATCACTCCGCAAAGTTTCTCTTAAAGTAAATAATATCACAATTATTTTGAAAGACGAATTGTCAAATCATTTTTTTCATTTAATTTTGAATTATTAACTAAAAATTATTACTTTTTTAATTCTAGTAGAATTTTTAGTTTTTTAACGATGTCCAATTCTTTTTGTAGTAAAATAGTATAAGGATGATTAATTTCTTTTACTTAAAAATACTACTATCAATTAGGGAGGTCATCTTATGGAGCAACCAGAAGTTAAGCGCTTACTTATTAATTATAAAACATTAGAGGAGTTTCAAAACTTTAGAGAATACGGAGCCCCTGAACTCTCAATGAAGGAAGACCTTCAAGCAAATATCATCGAGAATGACAGCGAATCACCATTTTACGGAATTTACTTCGGAAATAAGTTAATTGCAAGAATGAGCCTTTATCGAGTTAAAGGTAAGTTTGACCAATACTTTGAACCGCCACAAGACTACTTAGAACTATTTAAACTTGAGGTACTAGAGAAATACCAAAATAAAGGATACGGAAAAACTTTAGTAGATTTTGCAAAGAGCTTCAACTTACCAATAAAGACGAACGCGAGACAAAGATCAGATGATTTCTGGAATAAGATGGGTTTTGAGTCCGTTACCTACCAACCTATACGTGACCGTGGTGAAAACCCCTACGTTTGGTATCCAGAAGGAGTACAAGAACAAGTATTAACAGAGGATTAAGCTAAAAAAAGTCGACTCAAAGTGAGTCGACTTTTTTAAACCAAAATTAATTTGTTTTCTCTTCAGGTAAAACGGCCATCTTTCTTGCCCGATCCATTATATTAATTAACGTTCTATAATCTTCATTAATAGTTTCTTTTTCCTTTTTAATTAGCTTTATTTCTTTTTTCAGTTTGTCATTAGACTCTTTTAACTTTTCATTTTCTCTTTTTAACTTTTCGTTTTCATCTTCAAGTTGATTACTATGTCCTAACTTGCTAGCGTAAGTTTGTAAATAGTTAATGACGTCTTGGAGCGTCATGTCAGTCGTCGCTTCTCTTTGCTCTTTTGCAACTGGAGCTGCAGTTTCTTCTTGCACAACAGAATTTACAACAGGTGCTGCAACCATTTCCTCACTAGCTTCAACTTCATAGTTTGCTTGATCTTGATCGTCGTTTTCCATTAGTTTTCCTTTTTTACGTTGCTTCTTCGCTAATGTTATAGCTGCGTCATATTTTTTTCGAATAGCAGAGTTCCACCGAAACCCGCACGCAGCAGATGTTCGTTGCAACCTCTCACCGACTTCTTCAAATGCAGCTAGTTGTGTACTGCCTTCTCGTATATGACGTAAGACCACTTCAGCTAAGATCAAATCCTCATCATTCGTCCATGCGTCTTGCCGAATAATAGACATGTTATTATCCCTCCTAAAACATCTTTTGTCTATACTTATGCATCTACTAGATAAGATAGACTTTTATGTTCTATTAAAGGATTATGTCCTCGATTTTATTAAAGTATTCACAAGAGCGAATAAAGAGTTTTCTAGTTAGCTGAAAAAGCATTTTTCGTTAGACTTTGTTTACTTGGATAAAAAACGTTCAACAGCAGCATGGTGTTCGTCAGACTCCCATAATGTCGAACATTCATCAATTTCGTTTAAGAACCTGCTTTTTACACTCGCTTTATCGAAGCAGTCCGTCCAGCGTTTTTTATAGGCTTTCAACACAGGAGTTGATTGTTTTAAAAATGGAGCTAACCATTCCTTACAGCCAGAGTCAAAATGATTTGACTCAATAACCTGTTGAATAAAATTAAGATTAACAGCTTCATGCACATTAAATCGTTCAGCTGTCATAAGCATTTGTAGTGCGTTCGCTTGATCAATTCGCTCAAATAACATCGTAGAAGCACCCCACCCCGTCGTTATACCAAGCGTCCCTTGAACAAACCCTACTTTTGCATGTGGTGCAGCAAGTCTAAAATCACACGCAGTCGCTAATTCACAGCCCCCGCCAACTGCGGTACCATTAATTGCTGCAACGGTTGGCTTCGGAAAGAAAAAAAGTCGAAATAAAATTTCACCCATTTTTGAAAGCATTTCCTCTGCCTGCTTTTTCGTATGTAATAAATGAAAGATGGAAAGATCTCCACCAGAGCAAAAGGCTTGATCTCCTTTTCCCCTTATGACAACAATTTTATCTTGTTCATTAGTTTCAATCTCATCTAATTTTTCTGTTAGTAAGTTCATTACGTCATAATCAACCGCATTCCTTTTATCCTCACGATTAATAATTAACCACGCAATTCCATCTTCACGAACTAATTGTACCTTTTCCAACATCATTGCCCCCTTCATTTTTAATCTATTTCGACATTTTTCTTTTATCTCCTTCAATAAAAAGAGACTAAAAAAATAAGCAAAAGGATGATCCCTTTTGCTTATTATTTATGAAACTCATTTATTATTTGTTTAAAACGTCTTGTCCTTTGTATGATCCACACTCTTTACATACACGGTGTGCAATTTTTAACTCTCCACACTCAGGGCACTTTACCATACCTGGTACTGCTAATTTGTAGTGAGTACGACGTTTTCTTTTGCGAGTTTTTGAAGTTCTTCTAAAAGGTACTGCCATCATTCCCACCTCCTTAAAGGGCTGTCAATGTTACTAAAAATTTTACATTTATGATATTTATGCGGTTAGTCGTTGCTAACCAGAACAATTAAGGCCGAAAAAGCCGATGCTCCCAATATTACTGTTGATCGAAGAATTTAGCTAAGTCTGCAAGGCGAGGATCAATACGTTCTTTCTTATTTTCTTCCGTAATTAATTCCCAGTCTTGACCAGATTGGAGACCTTTTTCATTTGCTTCTTTGCTAATGAGCTGCAGTGGGATTTCTAGAAGGATATGTTCCATTATGTATGGAACAAGATCAATTGTGTCTCCATCTACGGAGTGAACATGTTCTTCTTCATCTTCACTTATCCATGCATGGTCATCCAAACTAAAGACTTCTTTCACTTGAAGGTGAAAGGGAAACTTTACATCTATTAACGATCTAGAACAAGGTAATGTCATTTCTCCCTTTATTTCAAGCGGAAACGAAATCAAATTCTTAGAAAATATCGCTTCACCAATCACTCGAACTGGTGTAATATCCCGTATCTGTGGGTCAAGCTTTTTAATATCACTAAGATCCACCGTCTCGTCAAACGTTAATCCCCTACTTTTTAAACCATTCAGTTGTTGAATTGTCCACTTCAAAAAAATCACCTCAAGGCAACAAGAGTAATTATAGCTGTGTAATTATTATTTGTCAACTTATTTTCTTTACACTATTTTCAAGTGTTTACTTTATCATTTTTCCCAATAGAATTGCAAGTTCTTTTATAAATGCTATACTTTTTATTAGTATAATTCACTATACCATTATGTATTTTTATTGGTACATTCGTCTATGACTGAAAAACAAAGCTTACCTTCATTTAAGTTGGTATTTTATGCTTGGAGGAGAGAATATGAAAGCTATCGGAGTTGTCGTTGAATATAACCCTTTTCATAATGGGCATTTATATCATTTAGAAGAGTCAAAACGTGTTACAGAAGGTGATGTTGTTATCGCTGTAATGAGTGGAAACTTTCTACAGCGTGGTGAGCCAGCGATTGTCTCAAAATGGCAAAGAACGAAAATGGCATTAGCCTCAGGTGTAGATATAGTCTTGGAACTTCCCTATGCTTATTCTACCCAAAAAGCAGAGATTTTTGCACTCGGTTCCATTTCCATATTACAAGCAATCGGTGTAGAAGAAGTTTGTTTCGGCAGCGAGGCTGGAAACATTGATCTTTTTCATGAGCTATATCATTTTATCAATGAAAACAAACAAAATTTTAATGAACAAATTCAGTTTTATATGAGTCAAGGAAATAGTTACCCTAAAGCGACATCTTTAGCTTTTTCTTCAATTAAAGGCGAACAGCAACTCTTAGACTTGTCACAACCTAATAATATACTAGGTTATCATTACGTTGAGGCAATCCATCGTCTAGGAAACAAAATGAAAGGTAAAACCATACAGCGAAAGTCCGCACAATATCATGATGAAGGCTTTGCATCTGAAACCATTGCTAGTGCTACAAGTATTAGAAAAGCGATTTTTAACAATTCAACAAACGAAAAAGGGACAATCGATAGAGTCATACCTAAAAGCACATTAGAGTTATTAACTGACTATGAAACATCTAATCATACACTCCATGATTGGGAACTTTATTTTCCGATGCTAAAGTATCAAATTCTTTCATCGACAGAAGCTGAACTTGCTGACATCTATGAGGGTGAAGAAGGCTTAGAGTATCGCTTAAAACGGTTTATTAGTGCTGCTAATAACTTTGCTGAGTTTATGCATTTGATCAAAACAAAGCGTTACACTTGGAATCGTCTTCAACGCTACTGCTTACACATTTTAACGAATACGAAAAAAGTGGACATGAAGTGGGCAAACGCTGGAAATCCTCCACCATACCTGCGTCTACTTGGCATGAGTTCTAAAGGACAAGCTTACTTAAACCAGAAAAAAAAGTCAGTTGATATCCCATTGGTGACAAAAGTAAATTCTTTTTATCACCCAGTTTTAGAATTAGAAAAAAAAGTTTCTAATATTTATACACTCGCTTTACCGAAGCGTTTACAAAACGTCCGCCTGAAAGAAGAATTCACTCAGGCCCCTATTCGCTTTACTGAACAGCTAAAAAAATAAGACATTGGCAGTAAGCTAATGTCTTATTTTCTCGTTAAAATTATTTGGTTGAAGCCACTTAAGCCATCGGCTAGCGACATTAACCTTCTTTTTCTTCTTTGGGTCCAAGACTTTCTAAATATTCAACAGCCTCTGCTAGTGTATTAACCCCTATCACTTTAGTTGATGTCCCTAGCTCTTTTGCTGTTGCGATTGCTTCTTTATAATTTGAGCCCTCTCGATCACCTTCCTTAGGAACAAAGAATATATCCGACCCAGCATTATGAGCAGCTACTACTTTTTGTTTAGCACCGCCTATACGGCCTACATTCCCTTGTTCATCAATCGTTCCCGTACCAGATATATGATACCCTTTCGTTAAATCTTCTGGAGTTAATTGATTAAGAACTTCTAAAGAGAACATAAACCCGGCAGATGGCCCCCCGATATTCCGAACATCAATTGTTACTTCAGGGGTGAATGAGAGTGTTCGATCTGCAACTGGATACATAATACCAATTCCAACTCTACCTTCCCCGCCTTCTATATCCTCTGGAAATGTTGATAAGGGAACTGCAATTTCGACTTCCTCACCATCTCGAAGAACCGTTAATACTGCCTCCTCCCCCAAATCTTTACCAGCAAGTCGTTTATTTAACTCATTAACCGTATGTACCCTATACCCATCTACTGCTAAAATCCGGTCTTCATGGGTTAGATACTCTTCTGCAGACATACCTTCGATGAATGAAGTAATCATAATTCCGTTATAAGATATATTGACTTCCTTGCCTGCATATTCGTAGGCTGCAATCTTTGCAGCGTCCTGAGAAGTATTCATCATCATTTGTTGTCGGTGAAGGTAATCTTCTTCTGTTTCTTCTGGGCGTTTTATTTGATCCTCAGGATAAATATCCCGGTAATCACTTAGGTGAGCCCATGCATAAAAATAAACATTTGTTTGTCCCATTAACACTGTAGTTAACATAAAGGACCCTTGTTCCTCCTTATAACCACCTTCTACTTCTACAAATGGGGCTAACTCTTTAGCATCTCCTGGTTGAGAGTAGTAAAAGGGCAGTTTATAAAAATGAAGTACAATTAAGATCGCTCCAATAATCCAAACTTTACTAATTTTTTTCTTTTTTTCAATGACCATCCGATTGTTTCTCCTTCCACCTGTCAATTTGTTCATGGATTAAATCGAGTTGCTTTTTAGCTTCTTCCTCTCCAAGCCGAATATATTCTTCTACATTTGTAAAAGCAATAGAGCTTGCTTGCTTTACCATTGGACGGATCATAACATCCGTATCAATCTCTCGGAGACGGACCATTTCACGCTCCATAATATCCATCGTTTGTAATATTACATCGTAGATCGAAGTAATTAGCGGATCCACTTGAAAATAAGAAACATCAACAGCAATCGTTATATCCGCTCCCATTTCTTTAACGACAGATACAGGTACCCGATCAATCACTCCACCATCAACAAGCAGACGCCCATCCCTTTTTTCGGGCACAAAGATACCGGGTATTGAAATACTTGCCCTGATAGCAGGAGCAGCAGGTCCATCTTTAAAAACAACTCGTTCTCCTTTTAATAAATCTGTTGCTACAACCCAGACTGGCGGCGATAACTCTTCAAGGTTTTTACCTTTGGCTAAAATATGAATAAGTTCTTTTACCTTTTTGCCTGCCACAAACCCCATCTTCGGTACGGTGAAATCTAAATAATACTTTCGTCGGAATAGTTTCGCAAATTTTTCAAGGGTTTCAGGTGATTGTCCTGCACCATATAAGACACCGGCAAGTGACCCGATACTGCTCCCCGCGATAAAATCAATTGGAATATTCGCTTCTTCTAACACTTTTAATACACCAATATGAGCAAACCCTCGTGCTCCACCAGAGCCAAGAGCTAATCCGATTTTAGGTCGATCCAAAAATATCCACTCCTATCTTACAGGTTACAACCCCTGTTTTCAATCATATGGTCTAAATTGACGAGCTATACGTATATTGATTAGTGGGACAGGTTGAATTGTTTCAAGTGTGTGTTCAAAAAGGAGGAAGCCCTCTTGAATTCTTCAATGGTTAAAACAATTGTACTTGCAATATTAGCGACTTCATTAACAGCTTCACTAATGATCTACCCTAAAGAATCATTCGAAGCTTCACTACGTGGCTTAACCATGTGGTGGGAAGTTGTGTTTCCTTCATTATTGCCTTTTTTTATCGTTTCAGAACTGTTGATCGGTTTCGGTGTCGTCACATTTATTGGCACACTTCTAAATCCATTTATGAGACCTGTTTTCAGAGTTCCCGGTGTCGGTGGCTTTGTTTGGGCTATGGGATTAGCATCCGGATTCCCAGCTGGGGCAAAATTAACAGCACGGTTACGTCAAGAAAAGAAACTTAGTAGGTTAGAAGCGGAGCGTCTCGTCACGTTCACGAATGCTTCTAATCCTCTCTTTATATTCGGTGCAGTAGCCGTCGGTTTTTTTCATAATCCAGCACTAGGTGTTGTTCTCGCCATTGCCCACTATCTAGGGAATTTTTGTGTTGGCTTCATCATGAGGTTTCATGGTGGTAAAGAAACGACACCTCAAACAAAAGAAGGACAGTCACCAAAAAGTTTTAAAGATGCTATTAAGTCCCTTCATGAAGAACGTCTAAAAGATGGTCGTCCAATTGGGAAACTACTAGGTGACGCTGTTCAATCTTCCATTAATACATTATTAATGATTGGTGGATTTATTATTTTATTTTCCGTATTAAACAAGCTTTTAAGTTTAATAGGTGTACTTACGTTATTATCATCCTTCATTTCAATTCTTTTTACTTTTTTAGCTTTACCCAGTGAATTAAGTATGCCTCTTATCGCCGGATTATTTGAAATAACGCTTGGCAGTCAATTGACTTCAGAAGCAAATGCTTCATTATTTCAACAAGTCATTATTGCTAGTTTTATTTTAGCCTTTAGTGGCTTTTCCGTCCAAGCTCAAGTTGCTAGTATATTAGCAGAAACCGATATTCGGTTTAAGCCGTACTTCATTGCTCGAATATTACACGGAATTTTCTCTTCAGTAATTGTAATCTTATTATGGAAGCCGTTATATCTTAGTCAAGTCGGAGTTGATCATGATGGAACTATTCCAGTGTTTCTTCAAGAGCAATCTTGGTCTTGGCTAATCACAGGTTGGAACGGACTAGTTCAGTTTGGATCTTTTATCACACTGTTCGGGCTTCTAATCTATATTGGAATTCATACAAAACGTGCCCTTACGGTAAAATAAAAACCATTTCATGTTGAAATGGTTTTTATTTCAGGTTCGTATATTTTGTACGTAGCGCTGCTTCTACGACATCTGGAACAATATCTGATACATTTGCACCGTACTTTGCAACTTCTTTTACAATACTTGAACTTAAGTATGAGAATTGATTGTTTGTCATCATAAAGAAAGTTTCAACTTCAGGGTCAAGTTTTCTGTTAATTGAAGCCGCTTGCATTTCATATTCAAAGTCAGAGACTGCTCGTAAGCCACGAATGATCGTTGTAGCTTTCTTTTGTTTCACATAATCTACTAATAATCCATTAAACGAGTCAATTTCCACATTTTCGATATGAGCAGTAACTTCTTGAAGTAGCTTTACACGCTCTTCTACCACAAATAATGGTGTTTTATTACGATTATTTAGAACTGCTACAATCACTTTGTCAAAAACTTTAGAACCCCTCGTAATAATATCTAGATGTCCATAAGTAACCGGATCGAAACTTCCTGGACAAACTGCAATACTAGCCATCCTTCTTCCCCCTTAGTATCAATAAATTATTCATAAAAATAAAATGAAATAGCTGTATCCCCATATACTTCACGCCTTTTACAGGAGAAAGATCCAATGTGCCCAGCTAGTTCGATGGATGCATCATGTTCAGCCACAATTATCCCGCCGCTTGCTAGTAAATTAAAATCGTGAATAATCCCGATTTCAGCCTCTATTTTTTGCTCTGCATACGGTGGGTCTAAAAAGATATATGTAAATGATACTTCTCTCTTAATAAGTGCTTTTAATGCTCGCTTCGCATCATTTCGGTAAACTTCCGCACGTTCTGTGTATGAACATACTTTTAAGTTCTCCTTAATAATATCTACAGCTTTTCGATTTTGGTCAACAAAAATCGCCTTTTCTACCCCTCTGCTGAGTGCTTCAATTCCTAAGTTACCACTCCCTCCGTATAAATCAAGCACCCATCCATGATCAAAATAAGGCCCGATAATATTAAATATCGATTCTTTTACTTTATCTGTAGTAGGTCTCGTTGTTGTTCCTGGAACGGCTTTTAATGGCTGTCCTTTTTTTTCACCTGAAATGACTCTCAATGTATACACCTTTCCTTCATTGCAGCTAGCATTCTTCTTTGTTTTTTATCCTATCATAAAAGGTTTAAAAACTAAAGAATAGGATAATTTACAATGTAAATTGAAAAAAATTACGAAACGATGTATTAGCGAAAATTATTGTGGTCATAATAAGATTAGCAACATTGAGAGATGTTGCAACAACCGCGGAGAAGACTTACGTTTCCCCATAAGTTCTTCCTCCGGTTTCTCCTCTCCCATAGCCTTGTACATACATTGTATGTTGTAGGGCACCTCGCAAGGAAATCCTTGCGAGGATTTTTTTTCGATGCTACATTATTTAATAGTGCGTGTTCAAAAAGGAGGACCAAAAGAGCCGAGAAGATCAAGGAAGCGTAGTCTCCGAGTACCGGAACGTATGGGTTAATACGTTAGGAGTGAAGGAGCAAGCTGACGAGCTACCACAGGTTGTGGTGACTTCGACGTTCCCACAGGACGTGGGGCTCTTAGTCGAAGATCTTCTATCGACAGCTATTTTCCCCCGACTTTTTGAACTTCCTCTAATAGGACATTACTAAGGACGGATAAGGAGAGACCTACTATGCTACAACGCTTCATTGAATTAGGAGAAGGCTACTCAGACCTATATGAATTAATGGAAATTGCCAAAAGCAATCATCACCGCATACATCATCTTGTGCGCTTAAATACGACGACTAACAATAGAAAAATGACCTCACTCGTCGTTGTGTTGAAACCAATCGAACCCGGAAATTATATGCCCTTATATATTTGCCGAGAAGGTATTCCTCAACCAGAGTGGAAAGAAAATAAACGCTTTTCCCTTTTTCAATCATTAGCCAATGAGCTAAACCAAGAAATTTTTCAACTAGAAGTTAAACCTTCTGACATTTTTAACGAAAAGCAATTATATTACCAATACTTAATTGGCGTACTACGATTAAATCACTTCATTCCAGAACTCAAGTTCTAAAAGAAGGTTTCGTATAAAAAAGGAGACTGAATTCCAGCCTCCTTTTTTTATATACCCATTTTATAATCATACTCTTTTGCTTTATCAGGCTTTGCGTTTTGGTATTGTGTTTTAACAAAAGGTCTCATCGAAACTTCTACCTTTTTAACAAAGTGAAGCGATTGGAGGCGATCAACCATAGCATCAATATCCTCTTGGTCACAGTATAACACAACGTATTTCATTTTTTTTGAAACATAATGAACGTTGCCGAATTTTCGTAATTGTCTGGCATATTTCAACGAGTGTAGCCATACTGCCAAGCCTTGTCTGTGACTAGCAAGCATAAATATTTCCCCTTTTCACGTATCATATAACTTCTTCAGTCTAGCAGAATTAATGTTATCGAGCAATAGAATGGCGATTTATTTTTGTAAGCACTCTCTTTTTTTATAATGTATAATGTTTGTATAATATTTTTACAAGAAAGGGATCTGATATGGGGGAAAAGATAATTGTTGTTGGCGGCGGAATAGGTGGTTTAACTGCAGCTGCTTTATTAGCGAATAACGGATATGATATTACCGTACTCGAAGCTTCTAATGAATGGGGAGGTTGTGCTGGAAAGTTTAACCGTAAGGAGTTTATATTTCCAGTTGGGGCAACATTAGGTATGGGGTTTGAAAAAGACGGAATTCATAAACGAGTAATGAATTATTTAAATAAACCTGTTTCTTATCAACAGTTAGACCATATAATGGACGTTCATTTTGAAAGTGGTGAACATATACGTGTACAACAAGATCGTCAAGCACATCTTGAAGCTTTAAAATCAATGTTCCCTAAAAAAAGCGCAGCAATTGAAACATTCTATACTAAAGTCTGGATGATTTCATCAGAAGTAAGGAAGCTATTGAGAACATTGCCAAGCTTGCCTCCAAGCACATTTAACGAATGGGCTTTTTTACTTCAATCGTTGTCACCTTCCTCTCTGAAGTTACTACCTTTTATGAATAGAACAGTTTTGGAGCTATTAAGGAGCTGTACAATTAATGAAAACGATTTGTTTTCACACTATATTGACGGACAATTGATCGACAGTATGCAAACAACGAGTAAACAATGCCAAAGTATACTGGGTGCTCTAGCACTTGATATTTATCACGAAGGTGCTTTCTATGTTGACGGTGGCTTATATGTCGTTGCCGAACAACTAGCTCAGCATATCGAGGAGAAAAATGGCTGTCTATTGAAAAAGAAAAAAGTTGTCCATGTTAAAAAACAAGGAAATGAATGGATTGTCACAGATCAAAAAGGTCAACAATGGCAAGGAACTCATGTCATATTTAATGTACCTATCCATTCATTACAAAAAATCCTTGAACCGACACTTTTTCACCAGTTACCTATTCGTTATAAAAAGAAAGCAAACCTTCCTACTTGGGGAGCATTTACGATGTACTTTGCATTAAAAGAAGATGATTACTTTGAACAGCTTCCATTATTTCAACAAGTAATCTCAAAAGATCATAATATGATCGACGGTGATCATATCTTTTTGTCACTATCTAAGGAAGGTGATACATTAAGAGCACCTGAAGGATACAGAACATTAACTGTTTCAACCCATACTGACACTAATAAATGGTTTAACATGGAAAAATATAAGACAAATAAGTTACAATTGGAAAGTAAGATAATAGAAAAAACAAAAATCGCTTTTCCGACGATTGAGAACCAAATTATTTTACAGTTGTCTGGTACTCCTAAAACATGGGAACGGTTCACCCATCGACCAGAAGGAATGGTTGGCGGGTTTCCACAAACGACTCGTGATAGTTTATTCTATAGTTTATCGCACCGCTCTCCCCTGAAAAACGCTTGGATGTGTGGTGATTCTATATTTCCAGGCGCTGGAACAATCGGTGCATCAATTAGCGGATACCATGTGTTTCGTTCAATCACAAACTACAATATTCAACTATAAGGAAGGTTATCATGTCGCTAGAAACCGTTTGGGATCAATTCATGGAACTTTTAAAAAGTAATCCTCTTATTACTTCTGTGACAAAAAAGAAATTTACAAGTCTCCCCTTTCTTTATGTCCAGACGAAAGTCAGTCATGTTGAGCTCGAAAATATGTTAAAGTCAGCAGCCATGACAGTTATGAAAGGAAAACGATTAACACTCGAAATGGCTTATGTCAGAAAAACTGAAGATACATATATTTACCGACTCCGTTTCTTAGTTCCTAGCGAAAAAATGTTTTGTTGTGGGAATGGATGTATGGACTGTATTCGTTTTAAAACGTAGGCAAATTGACCTTAGAAGTAAGAAAGAGGTTGACACTTAGTCAACCTCTTTCTTATACCTACCTTATTTACAACCACAACCTCCACCAGTACCACAGCTACCACCACACGCAATCTGATCAAAGTATGGGTTTCCTGAAGGAACTTTAATATGTGGTGAAACAGTCTTTGCAATGATACCACTAATTTCAATCAATAACTGATCTAGCTCTGTTTCTGCTTTCTTATACGCCGATATTACAGGATGTAAATCTAGTTCACGTTTTAATTCACGGACCTTTTTAGATGTCTCATGAAAGTTAGGATGATACTTTCCAAAACGTTGGACTTCCTCGTAATCTTCTTTTATTTGAACAAAGCTTTTAATCAAAGTTTGTGCTTCTTTATCATGATCCAATTTATACTTACACTCTTTAAAGTGATAAAACACTTCAGAGGATAAAATGACTTGAGATAATTGGTGCGTTTCTTCTAAAATATCAAATGACGTCATTGACGTTATCATTTAGCCACCTCCTGTTATGTATTATAACATGAGAGATACGTCTAAGCGAATGTCTAAGTTTGTTCAAACTCAATAGTTGCTTGGGAAATAAATTTACATCTCTTTTCAGTTTTTAATTCTTCCATTAATTGAAATAAGGCCTGATCCTTTTTTTTAGCTTCAATCATAACGTCAATTCTTTCACAACTCCCATTGATCAGTTGCAGAAATTCGATTAAACGATCTTTATTAATATAATCATGGTGACTCTTATCATCAGGAGAGGTCTTTGGACTAGATATATGAATTTTAACTGGTAATGGACTACCTTCCCATGTTTTTAAGACTCGGGGCCATAATTCAGTTAAATGATGCTCACCAGAATTGACATCGTGGTGATGAAGATCAAGTATAACAGGGATATCTAATTTTTCACCTAAATATAACGTATCTTCTAAAGTGTAGACTGTATCATCGTTTTCAAGCATAATCATTTTTCCAAGTGTAGTTGGGATATTAGAGTAATTCTCAACAAACGCCTCTAACCCTTGAACCTTACCCTCTTTCTTACCTCCAATGTGCAGTACACATCGGTGCGTCGGATCCACGTTCATCCCTTTTAATAACTTATAATGATATAACAATGTTTGAAGTGAACGGTTTAGTATTTCTTCATCCGTACTATTTAGTACAACAAAGTGATCTGGATGAAAGTCCACTCTCATTTGATGTAAATGTACAAACTCACCAACTTCTCTCAGAAACGGTAAGATCGCACGTTCATATTTCCAACCTTCAGTGTATGGGTGATTAACTAATGGCACGATCCTTGAGGAAAAGCGAAAAAAAGAAATATCGTGAGCTTCATTATGTTTTAATAATCTTAAGCAGTTTTCAATATTATTCATTGCAATACGTTCTAACTTCTTTAATCCAGCTTCTTTATCTTTTATCTTAGAAAACTGCTGAGCTGTCATCGTTTGAGAAGGAGATGCGTTTGTTAAAACCTCGCTCATAGCAACGTATCCAAAATTCACAATCATTTCTACACCTCCTTCAACATACTTAAGGAATTCGAACAGTAAATTCCTCTGATATTTCGTACAAATCATAATTATTTTTAACTAATTCTATTTTGATCGTATGTTCTCCACTTGGAAGCCCTTTAATTATAAACGCTGCTTGATAAATTGAATCTACTCTTTGTCCATCGACAAACAATTGTATATGACCTTCTCCATCTACGTGATTTTTCCCGGCCTTTTCCTTTGCAAATGTGAACTGGTCGATAATACATTCTACATATACATCGGTTCCTTTTTCTTCATGATTTACGGTTAACAAGCGCTTGTCCTTACTTACGGATACCTGAACAATTCCATTACCGTGCATGGGAATGACTTGAACCTCTTGAAGTTCATCCACAGTAACCTGTCCCACAGGACTAAGCAAGCCAACTATAGTGGAAAGTAAAATAAGTATAGATTTAAACATTTAGACGAACCCCCTTTTTCAAACATATCTTTACCAACAGAAAGTGAAAATATCCTGTAAACATGTCTAATAATAAAAAGAGCTAACTCGATGGAGTGTCAGGCACCTCATACTGAGGAGCGCAGACACTATTGAGTCAGCTCTGAACTATTCCATAGGAGGTGGTTGGTCTTGATTTCCTCCAAACGGGTTCATTTGTAACATTTGAATTAGCATCATTGCTAATTGCAAGTTATTTTGTATTTTTTCCATTCGCTGTGGAAATGTTCTGCCATAAAATTGATTGACCTCGACTTGAAGTTGTTGCAGTTGGTATGGGTCACGGCTTAATTTACGATACCAATACGGATGTTGGCGAATAAACTGCTTAATCTCTGGCTGACTTCTTAATACCATATTAATATCGTTTCGCATTTTAGTCCCCTTTCCTTTTTAGAGAGACACAAAGTCATCTAGCCACTTTTTTGGTGTTGGAACCGATGCATAACCATTTTGAAGTATTAATGTCGTCTAAAAGAAAAAGGATCGTCCTGAGGTGGTGGCTGATTGGGCTGGTTCTTCCCTTGGAATGTTTGCATTAACCCTTGAACATTTGAAATGACACTGCTTACTTGTGCCATATGATGCTGTAAATCGTTAAAATTAATGTTCTTTAACATACCTAAAATATTTGCTGCTGTAATTGAAGAAGAAGCTTCTTCATTGCCACTTTTTTCGTTGCTAGTATGATCCTTCTCCTGACTCTCAGATTCGTAAGTATTCGATTTTCCTGCTTTTCGATACTTTTCCCAATCAGGGTGTTCTGAGCCAAGAAGCGTCCATTCTTCATAATATTCTTGCCATGTCTTATTGCCACTTCTCACTTCCCTAATGAGTAACGGATGCTCTTTCACAAACTGCTTAAACTGTTGAACTGAAGGATGTAAATTGTTTGATTCAGAAGGCATGCTACGTTTCCTCCTTTGCCTAATAATCATCTCTCTACATCATATCGTTTTGCCCAGTTTAGCGTTCGCCCATTTTTGTAATAAAGATAAATTGCCACTATTTCATCAAATTGCTAAAATGAATGGAGAACACTAATGGAAAGAGGAACTGAGAATGGAAGAAAATCAACTGATTGCTGAAATCAAAACAATAATTGAGACTGGTTCAGAAGACGATCGAAACGTACTTACTTCTGTAGTACAAGGTATACGAAAAAAACAAAACGGTGAACATAGAACGTATCTATCTGGCATTACTCATGTAAATCATCGATTTTTAGATGATGGTACCTTTGAAGTGACTATTCCCATTCAGCCACTGATCGAAAATCCACTTAAAATGGCGCATGGAGGAATAACTGCTACGTTACTAGATACAGCTATGGGGTCAATGCTAAATTTAAAAGCTCCTGAAAATATGGCTTACGTAACGGCTGAGTTAAAAGTAAATTATATTCAACCTGGCCGTGGAAAACATTTACGTTGTATAGCAACGATATTGCACCAAGGAAAACAACTGAGTTTTTCTGAGGCTAAAGTTTATAATGATGAAAATAAATTAATCGCTACTGGTTCAGGAACATTTTTTGCCATTCCTCTTTCATAATAATTAGAAAGGAGGGATAGTTTGTTGGTTGCTGCTATTGTAATACCTATCCTGTTTTTTGTTTTTTATATTATAGTAAAGAGAAACAATGCATCTTACGAAAAGAAGTGGAAAGAAGTTGGTGAGATTAAGGAGCAACTAATCATTTCTGGGAAATTAGAAAGATACTTTGTAGAAAAAAAGAGGTTTTATCAACACCGTTACATATGGCATATTCAATTATTCTTAAAAAAAGATCAAAAGGTTATCAAAGTTATTTTTGAAAAACCAGCGGAAACAGACAGCGTCCCATTCAAGTTTTTAACAAATGATCAAATTAAATGTTACGGCCAGTGGGATCGTAAAACGTTTCTAGCTAACCGAGTGTTAAAAGATTAGTTATGCATAAAAAGAGAGGTGCTAATCATCATAATGTGATCTGCACCCCTCTTTTGTATACTACTTAAAAATCTCCTCGCAAACTGAACCGCGTAACTAGTCAGCCATGTCTTTTATTATTCCGTATGGCCTGCATTCATTCGTTCTGCGGATCGATAAGCATCTACCATTCCCCATATCCAAAGTATAGGTGTTGTAATAAATCCTATAAGAACTAACATTAATAATCCAGAAATAAAGTAAGCAATAATAAATGCAATCCCTTTTGCAATTTCACCATTGTATATCTGCCCCAAACCAGCAAAGAAAAAACTTAACACTGCAGCTAACCCTGGATTTTTCATTCACTCCTCCTTCGACGTTTTATCTTTATGATGTTTGTGAGGTGTTACTATAGTAAATGTTCCAGGTAGCTAGTTTAGAACTAATTAATGATAGCTTAATTTTAAAAATAAAAAACACTAATGTATTGCCCATGGTGTCATAAAGTTTTGTGTGTAGTATCTTTCATACACTCCCACACCTAAATGTGTAAACTCCTCATTCAATAAATTCACTCGATGTCCTTCACTGTTTAACCAGCCTTCAACCGCTTCAATGCTATCTACATACTGCGCAGCAATGTTTTCTCCTGCAAAGTAAAAGGAGACATCTTCACGCTCCAATCGATCTTTTAACTCGCCGTAAGTAGGTGAGGTATGAGAGAAATAATGATTTTGAGACATATCTTTACTATGTCCATAAGCCACTTTTGAAACTTCGGTAGCCCACGTTAACATAGGAAGATTGTGTCTAATTCTTATTACATTGGTAATATCCAAAATTTGCAATTCCGCACCTACTTCAATCTCTCTCCATTCTTCCTTTGAAAGCTCTTTTTCTAGTGGTAATTCTCCACGATAAGTAACAGAATAGGGTCTCTGCTTTAATAATATATCATCAGATAAATACCTGACACTTGAGAGCCTACTTGTGAACGTATCAAAATAGAGCTGGATCCAAGTACCTTCATCTATTTGAATGAGGGGACGACTCAGTAATTCTCCTTCAGTTAAATCAAATCGATATGAACCAGATCCATTATTCACTGATACATTTTCAGAAAACGGGTGCGCAGCAGCTATTTGTTCATAGGATTTACCTGATACGAAAGGTTTGGACACTTCCCCTACATCCATAGCAAAGATAGTGACGACTTGCTCCCGTTCTACTCCTACTTGAAGATAACCGTCACTGTCTTCATTATAGATCCACCAATCATAACCATAGGAAGTAGGGTCTATGCGGTCTGGGCTTCCAAATTGAGTTTCAATAATACTAGAGGATTCTCCAATTAGACCGTGTAGTCCCTCATCTATTGATAAAGGAAACTCTCGCCCCTCTTCTACTTCAACATCTGAAGATATCTGCTCACGTTCTGTTTCTTCACGATCTTCAATGGTTGGTGCAGGGACATTTACTTTTGATAACATAGCTGAAAACTCATCTGGAAAATATTCAAAAAGAATGATTATAAGGATACCTAAAAAAATAAATAGGCCACAGCCTAACCTTTTCATTTAATCCTCTCCCTGTTTTATTGTACATATCATTTTCTCTGTTCTATGCGATAATCCTGCTAATTTATGCATGAATGCTGCGATTTAATTCATATATAAAGTAAAGCAGTAAATAAAATGTTAACAATCTAACGAGCTTTATGTCAACGAGGAAGCAGCTTACATTTAAAAAGAGCAACCCTAAAAAGGGATGCCCTTATCGATAAATTACTTTTATCTTAATGGTGAACTTCTGGACTTTCAGAAATTTCACTAAGTGCAAAACTAGCTTCATCCATTGTACCTCTGTGGACAGCAATATCACCTAAAGCGACAATACCAACTAGCTTATTATTATCTACTATTGGTAATCGACGGATTTGCTTTTCAGCCATCATTTTAGCAGCATCATCAACTGTCATATCTGGAGTAGCTGTAATTAACTTTTCACTCATAATTTCTGTTACTTGTGTTGAGTTCGGGCGTTTTTCCGCTACACCACGAATAACAATATCACGGTCTGTAATCATTCCAAGTAATTGACCATTTTCACAAATTGGGATTGCACCACAATCTTCTTGCTTCATTTTAACTGCCACTTCAAATACATTGTCAACTGGAGTACAATATTCTACATCAGTAGTCATAATATCTCTTAAGTGTTCCATCAGGCAGGCCTCCTTTTCAGAATATCAAGCAATAGTTTACCCAATAAAAATGGAAGCATACGATTTGCTAATAAATCATTTCTTTCATGAAATATTCAACAATATTCGTTGCATCTTCGGTCTTTTCGTACTATGATTAGTTAAGTATAGGGTATTTGTCTAGGAGGGAATATAATGAAATTCGAAAACTTACAGTTTGAAGGAAAAGAAATAAAATTTTCAACGCTACAGTTCGCAGCAGAATCTGCTGGTTTAGTACATGCAGGCCAATGGGATTACGAGCGAGTCACTTTCGATTATAAAATCGAAACACATGAAACAAATGTTACATATTATTTAAGAGTCCCTGCATACGCAATTGAAGGGGATATCCCGTCACCTGACGCGAAAGTAAAACTACTTACACCAATTCTTGGTAAACATTATTATCCACATGGTGTCGAGTATGATGAAGATTTCCCGAAAAATATTGTAGATAAATGTAATAAAAAGCTACAACTATTTAGTGAGAAATTAGGAAAATAATAAAAAGGAGGGGAACATTCCCCTCCTTTTTATCTTTTCATAATTGATAAAATTCTAAAGCTCTCATTATACTCTACTAACTCATACACAATGTTCATCTCTTCAGTCGTTTTTTCACCGCGGCGGTCGGTCTTTTCTGTTACTTCATATACATGAGCTAGAAGAACTCCTTGTTCATTGTCGAGAACATCACCTACAGTATGTTCAATTAATGTTAAAGTACTTCCTTCTTGTTGAAGATCATTCACATGGCGTCTTATTAAATGATAAAATGTCGAGTTTGGAATTAGATATGGTTCCAATTCACTAAAATTCCCTTCATTTACATGAAAGACCATATCTTGTTTATAATGATTAACAAATTCAATAGCTGATTGTTTTAATTCTTCTGAAGCTGGAACGAATGTCTCTTCTTCACCATTACCACATCCAGTAATTAAAAATGTTATGGCTAAACTAATAAATAGATAAGTTATGATTTTTTTCATTTGAGTACTCCTTTTATCTAATCTTTAACAAGAGTACTTCAAAACTAAAGAAACTTCAACAAAATCATATAGACATTCGCTTAATCGTCAAAATGTATGTCTTCAATTCTTATCCTAACCTGTTTTACTGTAAATCCTGTGCAAAGTTCAATTTCACTTCTTATGATATTTTGAATTGTTTTAGTCAATTCTCTAATATCTGAACCATATAATACAGAAAGACTCACATCTAGTTCTAATGAGTTTTCTTCAACTACCACAATTATTCCATATTTTTCATTACGATTTAATGAGTTCCTTACTCGTTTCATCCATTCATTATATGGTTTAATAAAAGGATAATGCTTTTGTAAGGAAAAGTAGATAAGATCAATGAGTACCTTTTCTTTAATATGAAGCTGACCATCTTCAAGCAATTGAATGGGCATAATATCATTCTCCTTTTCGAATGATTTATTAATATTTAAAGAAAGCCTTTACAAAGCCTGTTCAATGTTTTCCGTTCATACTATAATATAACTACATGCCTTTAAGATAGAAAGGGGTTTGAAATTGTCCGCCATTTTCACTAAACGAAACATTATTTTAACAGTTACGATCATACTAGTTATCGTTGCAGGTTATTTCATTTTACCTGTATCTCTACCGCTGATATTAGCGTTATTTACAGCACTCATACTGACACCTGCTGTAAAGGCTCTTTGTGAGAAAACAAAAATGAAAAGAAACTTAGCCGTTATGATTGTTTTTACGATATTTGTATGCTTTATTGGGCTAAGTGGTTACTTTATAGTGACTAAAGCAGTTACACAAGGCGTACAGTTGGCTGAAAACTTACCTACCTATATTAATGATATTAATCGGGCTTGGTTTTCATTTCAAAGAGATTTAGAATATAAATATGCAGATTTACCTCCAGATTTTATCCGTGAAGTAAATAACCAAGTTACTCACACTTTAAATAACTTAAGGACAGAATTTGGCAATAGAGATTTAATTAGTGATATAACCTCATTAATTACGACGATACCAGCATTTTTAGTAAATTTCTTAGTCTATTTGATCGCTTTATTTTTATTTCTATTAGAACTACCGAGACTTAAACAGCAGCTATATTCCTACTTTTCAGATAAAACTGCTGATAAAGTGAATTTTATGGTCTCTCGTTTATCTTATGTTATCGCTGGTTTTTTTAAAGCACAATTTTTGGTGAGTATAATTATTTTCATTGTATCTCTAATTGGGCTCTTAATCATTGTCCCAGAAGTTGCTTTATTGATGGCCTTTATTATTTGGATCATCGACTTTGTCCCCATTATTGGGTCTATCGCCATTTTAGGGCCATGGGCATTATTTTATCTATTTACGGGTGATGTTGGATTAGGAACTCAACTATTAATTCTAGCAGGTGTGTTATTAATCATTCGTAGGACAGTCGAACCAAAAGTAATGGGACAACATATTGGTCTTTCCCCACTCGCTACACTAATTGCCATGTATATCGGTTTAATGCTTTTCGGCGTCGCAGGATTTATTATCGGTCCATTAATTGTCATTGCCTTTACTTCTGCAAAGGAAGCTGGGATCATCAAATTAAATGTAAAAATATAAGGTAAGTAAGTTGAAGAAACAGTCAACAGCAATCAAAATAAAAAAACTCCTGCTATAAAGCAGGAGTTTTTTTAATAGTACGGTGAGATTAAAATATACACTAGAACACCAGTTAAACTTACATATAACCATAATGGCATCGTCCATCTTGCAATTCTACGATGTCTTTCATTCTCCATATTCCAAGCTCTAGCAACTGTAGTTAATGCTAACGGAACAATAGCTGCAGCTAAAATGATATGAGTGATGAGGATAAAGTAATAAATAAATTTTAAAATTCCGTCTCCACCATAAGTTGTCGATGCGGAAAGAAAATGATGCCCTACGTATGTGACTAAGAATAATGTCGTTGTCGTAAATGCTAAATATATGAAACGCTTATGCCATGTAATGTTTTTCTTTATTATTGCAATTAAAGCAAATAACAGGAATAAGAACGTGAAACTGTTAAAAATAGCGTTCATCAATGGCAATATCTTTACATCAAATAAATCAAAATTTTCGACACCTGATAATCCTGAAAGAATGATAACTAAACCATTGATTACAATGGTAATCGCTATGATCCACGGCTTATAATTTCTCTTTTTAAATGATGATTCATTAATCGTCTCTTGACCGTGTTCCTTCATCGTTTTCACTCCTAACTATAAAATACTAAACCACTTCTTATTATACACAAATTCAGACAAAATAACTGATTTTTTGTAAGAGGTAATATTACAAAACATTGAACAATAATGTTGGGGTTTTTGTTATTACACCTAAGCCTTCGTGGTCTTATGCAGAAAAAAGCCGACTGTAAATAATTACAGCCGACTTTTGTCCAAAATTAATACTTCGTGATACCTAGTAAAAGCATTAACGCAGCGATTGCAGGAATTGCAATTACAAATCCTGATGCCATAAATGAGCTGGCCCATCCATGGTCTTTATCCTTCAAGTGCATAAAGTATAACAACTGAAGGAATAGCTGAATTACAGCTAGAATTAAGATGAAAGGAATGGCGAAAGTAGCAGGGATGATATCTGTAGCAACTGCTACGAAAGCCAATAACGTTAGGAAGATCATTAGCGCAAACGCGATAATTTGACGCTTCTGCTCGTCATTCGTCTTTCTTAATTCTTCTTCTGACATTGCACTTTTAGAAAAAGAAGTACTTAAGTTGTCTGCCATAAACTTAACCTCCTATTCCCATTAGATATACTACTGTAAAGATAAATACCCAAACTACGTCGATAAAGTGCCAGTAAAGGCTGGCAACGTAGAATTTCGGGGCATTTGTTAACGTAATACCAGAACGTCTGTAACGAATTAATAAGCAAACGATCCACGAAAGACCAAAGACAACGTGGGCACCATGCAGACCAACTAATGTATAGAAAGATGATGCGAAAGCACTTGTCGTATAACCTAAGCCATAGTGAACTGAATACTCGTAGAACTCGTAGATCTCCATTCCTAAGAACCCAAGTCCTAATAATACTGTAACCCATAACCAAACAACCATTGCCTTGAAATTATTCTTTTTCATGGCATACATTGCTAGTACACTCGTTAAACTACTTGTTAAAAGTAGCATTGTCATGATGAATACTAATGGTAATTGGAAAATCTCAGCTGGTGTTGGACCATCGGCAACCCCGTTACGAAGACCTAGGTACGTACCAAAGAATGTTGCAAATAGTACAGTTTCTCCACCTAAGAAGAACCAAAATCCTAAAAACTTATTTTTCCCTTCGAGTGTCGCCCTCTCCGGATGAGGAGGAAGCCCTTTAGAAGTATCTACCGCGTGTCCCATCGTTAGCTTACCTCCTTCTCTTTGATTTCTTCAACTGGAATATAATATCCATGATCTTCTTTAACTGAACGAGCAATCATTGAACCAAATGTTACAACAGCACCTAGACCGATAACAATATATGGAGAAACGATTGCGTTTTCCATGTTCATCATAACAAAACCAAAACCTAAGATGAATAATCCAATTGACATAATGAACGGAATAATAGATCCGTTAGGCATATGGATTGGCGCGATTGGTTCAGCTGGTTTCATTTTTCCATCTCCATGAATTTTCTCATAGAAAAGTGGATCTAATGAACGAACTTGTGGTGTTTGTGCAAAGTTATACTCAGGAACTGGAGTAGGAGTAGCCCACTCTAATGTACGAGCATCCCATGGATCTGCAACTGTTACACGCTCACCTTTATATGCTGAATATACAACATTGATTACTAATACGATAACTGCTGCACTCATGAAGAATACACCAATTGTACTAATATAGTTAAATGCATTTAAACCTTGACCATCTAGGTAAGTGTATACACGACGAGGCATACCCATTAAACCTAAGAAGTGCTGAATGAAGAATGTTAAATGGAACCCAATTGCAAATAAGATATACATAAAGATTCCTAGTTTCTCATTTAGCTTATGACCAAACATTTTAGGGTACCAATAGAATAACCCTGCAAATAATGCAAATACGATACCACCAACAATAATGTAATGGAAGTGAGCTACTACAAAGTACGTATCATGATATAAGTAGTCTACAGGTCCCATTGCAAGCATAACACCTGTAACCCCACCAAGTACGAATGTTGGAACGAACGTTGAAGCAAATAACATGGAAGTGTTAAATGTTAGTTTTCCACCCCACATTGTGAATAACCAGTTAAATACTTTAATACCAGTTGGTACTGCAATTGTCATCGTAGCGACTGCAAAGATTGCGTTAGCAATTGGTCCCATACCTACAGTAAACATGTGGTGAGCCCAAACCATGAAGCCTAAGAACGCGATAACGATTGTCGCAAATACCATTGCTGTATAACCAAACAAACGCTTTCTTGAGAAAGCAGGAAGTACTTCTGAAATAATACCAAAAGCAGGAAGTACTAAAATGTATACCTCTGGGTGTCCGAAGATCCAGAAAATATGTTGCCATAACACAGTATTACCACCCATACCTGGGATGAAGAATTGTGCACCAAAAATACGGTCTAACATTAGTAAAGCAAGACCAGCTGCTAATGGTGTAAAAGCAAATAAAATTAGCATTGATGAAATAAATGATGTCCATACGAATAATGGTAAACGCATCATCGTCATACCAGGTGCACGCATGTTAATGATCGTTACTAGGAAGTTGATACCTGATAATAATGTACCGATACCAGCAACCTGTAAACCTAATACGTAAAAGTCAAGTCCTAGACCAGCATAGTCACGACCCGCTAGAGGAACGTATGCCGTCCAACCAGCATCCGGTCCGCCACCGAAAAACCAACTCATATTTGTTAATAAAGCACCAAAGAAGAAAATCCAGAAACCTAATGAGTTAATAAATGGAAACGCAACGTCACGTGCTCCAATTTGGAGTGGAATCATATAGTTCATAAAAGCAAACAGTAACGGGGTTGCCACAAAGAAAAGCATAACCGTACCGTGCATTGTAAGTAATTCATTAAAAGTCTGACCCGTCATAAATGTATTTTCTGGGTACATTAACTGGATTCGCATTAATAATGCCATTAAACCAGCTTGAACGAAATAAAGCGTACCAGCTACTAAGTAGAGGATGGCTATTTTCTTATGGTCAACAGTCGTTAACCAATCCCAAATTACACTTTTTGACTTTGTATTAGCCAATGAAGTCGTAGCCAAGGGGTATTCCCTCCTTTTATTCAAGTTTATAAATTATTCGTTAACTTTTAAAGATTTTAAGAACGCAATTAGTGCCGCCATATCTTCATCACTAAGATCAGGATAAGCTGGCATGTTATTACCTTGTTTTAAAGACTCAGGATCACGGATCCATGCTTCTAAATTCTCGTCATTGTACTCAAGGTAACCTGCAACAACTGTACGCTCACCAAAGTTAGTAAGTGTTGGACCAAGATCTGAACCTGCACCACTAATAGCGTGACAGCCAATACAACCTTGATTTTCAAATACTTCATAACCTTGACGCGCTAAAACTTCAGAACTATCTTCTGCTTTTGCTTGCATACCTTCAACCCAAGCATCGTAATCAGGGCGATCTAAAGCAATTACCTTAAAGTCCATAAGAGCATGCTCAGGCCCACAAAGCTCAGTACATTTTCCTTTGTAAATTCCTGGTTCATCAGCTTCTAACCATAGATGGTTTGTAATACCAGGAACATTATCTACCTTACCAGCAAGTGCAGGCACCCAGAATGAGTGAATTACATCACTTGCATGTAATTCAAAGATAACTTTTTCACCAGTCGGGATGTATACATCTTGACCAGCAGTAAATCCTTCATCCTCATAATCAAATTGCCACCAGAATTGATGACCTGTCACTTTGATATGAACTGTATGGTCTCCCTCTGGCTCAGTGTCAGCCAACATGAAAGATCCAGTGATCGTAGGTACAGCTAAAATTGCTAATAATAGAATCGGAATAGCTGTCCAAATAATTTCCAGCGTCGTACTCCCGTGAACTTGTTTAGGGTACGTATCGTCGCCAGGCTTTCTTCTAAATTTAATTAGAATAATAAAGAATACTGCAAAAACAAATGCTGCCACGAAAATCATGACGAATAATGACAATAGCATTTTGTCATAAATCCACTGTGCTTGTGGTCCTTTAGGATCAAGCGCAGTTAGGTTTGCCTCACCACACCCTGTCATAAAAAAGACAAGAAGTGAAAGAGGAAGCAAACGCAAAGCATTTTTCCAATTTCTCATCTGACAATCAATCCTCACTTTCGCTTTGTAGTGAATACTACGTTTTTTATATTACAGTCACTATTCCCCTCATAGTTTTCTCTCTATATGTGGACAATGACCATAAGAACAAACAAGATAGTAAGATAATTAAGGGAATAAACGAACATTAAACGTGCCCATTTAATATCATCCTTCATCTTAAAACCTGCTATCCCCAAGATTAACCACCCTGCACCCAGTACAGCAGCTACTATTGTATATACGAGGCCAAATGGTGCTAACATTAATGAAACTGGAATTAAAATAGCTACATAAAGGACCATTTGACGTTTCGTCATCTCGAAACCTGCAACAACAGGTAACATCGGGATACCTGCAGCGCGATACTCCTCACATCTTTTCATAGCTAATGCTAGGAAGTGTGGAGGTTGCCAAAAGAACATGATAAAGAATAACAGCCAAGCATACGTGTGAAGTCCCGGGTCAAGTGCAGCCCAACCAATTAATGGGGGTACTGCTCCAGAAATACTTCCTACCACTGTATTTAACGAGTGTGTACGTTTAGACCACATTGTATATAGAACAACGTACACAAATAAACCAATTATTCCAATGACAGCTGCAACGGAGTTGATAAATGCTAGAAGCATAATACCCAACCCTGACTGGATAAGACCTATCCAAAGAATATGATTCGCTTGAAACCTTCCATTAACAGATGGTCTCTCTTTTGTACGTTCCATAATTGGATCAATATCTCTATCAATAAAATTATTAAGTGTACATCCTCCAGCCATAACCAAGGCGGCACCTAACATTGCAAATAGTACGATATGGAGATTATCTCCCAAACTAATACCCGAATACTTTGCTGCTAGAAATAGACCAGCAAATGTAGTGATAAGATTCGATGTAACTATACCTACTTTACCAAGTGTTAAATAATCTTTCCATGACTTTTGTTGATCGGTTATTATGACACTTGATTCATTAGGAAGAACATTCGTAGCTTCTATCACCGTGTTGGTCTTATTCATCTCCCTTTCACCCCCTTTTTCGAGAACGGCTCATAACATCAACAGAGTAAATCAATATTCTATCGAGTTATAACCACATTATATCTTAAAATCTACTTTGTTTCATCAAAATCCAAAGTTTCACACTATCTTCACATTTTTATGTATCCATAAAATGTTCATTCTCTAGAAATTGACTAAGCCGTTCTTTTTACTTAAGATCAATAATAGCCTCATATATTTTAATACATCTAACTCAAAATGAAAAGAAGGTGAATGATTTGCATAGGTATTTAAAAATATTTGGTGTGATCACGTCCATTGGGATGTTAATTGTTCTACTACAAGGTGCACTGGTTACTAAGACTGGATCTGGTGAAGGCTGCGGAGCAACATGGCCTTTATGTTTTGGAGAAGTTATACCAACATCTCCAGCAATAGAAACGATTATTGAATATAGTCATCGAATTGTTTCAGCACTTATGGGACTACTCATTATTATCTTTGCAATTTGGGCATGGAGAAAACTTTCTCATATGCGCGAAGCTAAGTTTTTGGCAATTATGGCAGTATTTTTCATCCTTTTCCAAGGTTTACTAGGAGCTGGAGCAGTTGTGTTCGGTCAATCAAAAGCTATTCTTGCCTTACATTTTGGTATTTCAGCTATTTCTTTAGCAACTGTAGTACTATTAACCGTTTTAGCATTTGAAGATGGAAAGTCGAAAGTACCTGTACCTAATGTGTCAAAAGGATTTAGGAATTATGTATTTTTTACCATCATCTATTGTTATTTAGTTATTTATACAGGTGCATATGTAAAGCATACTCAAGCAACATTAGCATGTTCAGGGTTCCCACTCTGTAATGGGCAAATCTTCCCTGGTTTTGCAGGTCCTATCGGTTCTCATTATTTTCACCGTATCGTAGGAATAGCTCTCTTCTTAGTTATTTTAGGAATGTTTGTTTGGGCAGTAAGGCGCTATCGCCATGAACCTACTATTATTTGGGGCACTGGGCTGTCATTATTGTTTGTCACTGGTCAGTTCATAAGTGGTGTAGCTGTTGTATTTACTGCAGCATCATTATTTACAGCTATGCTTCATGCTCTTATTATTTCTTTATTGTTCACAACACTATGCTATTTAACAATGGTCGTTACTAGAAAAAAATATTAATAGAATGAAGGAATCATTCAGTTTAATCCTAACAAAAATGGTACTCTTCAATTATGAAAAGACGGGAATGTAAAGCCATTCTCGTCTTTTCTTTTGGCTCTTTTTACAAAGATTGTGCTCCGTGCTTTTGGACCGTAAGCCAAGCGAATGCTTGGCTCTTCACGCTATGCGTGAAGCTTTTGAAAAGGCTATTTTATTTTCAAAAAACGGTCCAAAAGCAACAAAGTTTACGAAAATATCCTTTCTTTTTATACTTCATTTTTCTTTTAAAGAAGCACCTTAGAAAAAGTCAATAAATCCTGTTGGCTTATTGACAATAAGTTGTTCTAGTATATCTATTTCTTCCTGAGATCCTTTAATTAGTTGTATTTGTAATAAATTACTAGGTCGTTGATAATTTAATAACATAGATGTAAGGCTATTTATATTACAAATAATGCCTCGCTTAGGTTCTTGCTGGCAAGCGCCTTTATCTCTCGGCTCATGTCTTTTAACTTTTACTTCTTTTTCTTTAACTGTAATTTGATACGTTGCATTATTCCAAGGACAAAATTCATCTAAAACATGTAAAAACACATTACCATTTGTAACTTTCTTAAACGGATACTGTTGCAGAAACTTTTCAACATCTACAATTCTTGCCATAAAATATGGAACGATCTCTTTTTGAACTTTAGGATCCGGTAACCAATAAGGGTAAGGTTCATTAACAGGCAGTTGTTGAATGATATACTCATCTGCCATCGAATCGTGATTAGCTATAAAATTCCAAATCCCTCTTCTGCTCTCTTCATTAAGAGAGACAAATTCTTTAATAGTCATTTTTCTATCTTTCACTTCATAAATTATGTAGCCTTTAGGCTTACCAGCAGGATCGATATAAGCTGCTATTCTTCCTTTCTTTCGAAAAAGGACCCAATCCATCCACCAATCATTATCCCGTATCAGCATCCCTGTATAGGACTGGATATATTCACCATAAATCTCTTTTAGAATAAGAATGGAAGTTTCGTCTATCTTTTTCATATTGCCAGTGACAGTTTTAAAGCTAGGTAACCGCTCTCGAGTCAGAGTTAATTTCTGGTAATCAACAAAAAGTTCCCATCCGTATTTTCTATAAAAAGGAATTGAGAATGGAAATAAGTAGGCTAGTACTTGCCCTTTTTCTTTCATTTCTTTTAACCCGTGTTGTAATAAGTTTTTGACCAAACCACTACGTCTATATTCTGGATAAGTGGCTACCCCGGAAACTCCCCCCATATCAAAAGAAACTCCATCAATTAAGATGCGGAATGGAAAAGTTGTCATTTTCGCTAATAACTCTCCATCAGAATAATAGCCTATTGAATCCTCGGGACGTAATACATTTAGTCGGTGTTCACGTTCCTTATCTGTCAGCGTATATTGGAAAGCAAATTGAGATAAATTTAAGCTTTCATCGATATCCTCTTTTGTTAGTTTTCTAACTTCCATCTATTCTCCTCCTTTAAATAATGCAATTGCCTTTTGCCTTTGCATCTGATGGTCTATTGTCGGTGCTGGATAATCCTTATTTATTTTAAAGTTAAATTTCGTAGCAAGGTCCGGTGAAAGTTTCCATGGCTCATGGATATATTGCGTAGGCAGGTGTTTAAGTTCTGGAACATAACTCCTTATGTACTCACCTAAAGGATCAAACTTTTCTGATTGACGACTTGGGTTAAATACTCTAAAGTAAGGAACTGCATCAGCCCCTACAGAAGCTGCCCACTGCCACCCTCCTATGTTTGTTGCTTCCTCATAATCAATAAGCATCTTTTCAAAGTAACGCTCACCTAACCTCCAATCTAGTAAGTAATCTTTCGTTAAAAAAGATGCCGTAATCATTCGAAGACGATTATGCATCCAGCCCTCTTTTTTTAATTGTCTCATTCCAGCATCAACAATTGGAAAACCAGTCATACCCTCTTTCCATTGTTCAAATCGGATTGCATCCGTTCCCCATGCAAGATTTCGGTATTCTTCACGTAAAGCTTGTTGTTTATTTTGAGGATAATAATAATAAAGCATATTATAAAACTCTCGCCATGCTAGTTCTTTTATGTAAGTATGGGCACCTTCTCCTACATCCATTTGACACTCAAGTATTTTCTGGTAAATTGTCCGAATAGAAATAACTCCAGTCTTTAAGAAAGGGGACAACTGACTTGTTCCATATTCAGATGCTATGTCTCTTTTTGTGTGATATGTATGTAAAATAGTAGTAAACCGCTCTAAACGATTGGAAGCCTCACTCTCACCAAGTTTCTCCCAATTGCGTTTTGAATTGAGAATTATATTTGCAAAGCAGCTTTCACCCTCTGGGTCTATACTAGTTTCCGTGCGATAATAATATTCCTGTAGTTCATGTAACTTTATGTGTAGCGGTGCAGGCTTTGCTAGTTTTGACCAAGAACGAAAGTAAGGAGTGAACACCTTATATGGTTGACCATCCCCTTTCACTACTTGTGTTGCTGACGTTAAGTGTGTATCTAAAAATGAAGTTGCTGATATTCCCCGTTCAGCAAGTCGATTTAATACCACATCATCTCTACTCTTTCCACTTCCGACTTCATCTTTGTTAAAATATATTGCGGTTAATTCAGGTATGGCCTCCAACGTTTTCTTTATAAATTCCTCGACGGTCCCATAAATGATATGTAATCGAATTCCTATCTCTGCACACTTTTCTTTAAATCCAGAAACGGTTTGGAAAAAGTACTCATGATGAGGACACATTTCTTCAGAAAACTTTGGATCTAAATGAAATAAAGCAACCCACTTTCCACCTGATTTCTTCAAGCGTTCTACACAGTTAAAAAGTGCGGTTTGGTCATTCAATCTAAAGTCTCTTCTAAACCAAACACCTACTATTTCCGACATGGGATTTCACCTCAAATTAGCTGATCAAATCATTATTACATTATTATTTTTATTGTGTTCCTGTTAATATTTAGTTTTTTGGAATTGAAATTCTCTACTAAAAGGGCTTGAGAGCAGCTTACATTTAAGAACGAACCTCTAACACTATCCCCACCTGCAACTATCCGTAAAAAACTTGTGTAAAAAAAAGAGGCCGACTTAGCAGCCAACACAATCTTTATAATAACTTGATAGACCAGAAATTACAAAGAAGGTGAATACTTAAGTCAGCCTCTTACTTTATAGTTGTTATTTTGATAGTTCTATTAATAAATCACCTGTTTGAATAGCTTCACCATTTTTAACATATACATCCACAATTTCTCCATCAAATGGTGCTTGAACCGTTGTTTCCATCTTCATAGCCTCCGTGATCATAAGGTGATCACCTTTTTTAACTATATCCCCTTTTGTTACTAACGTTTTCACGACAGTTCCTGGCATTGAAGCGCCAATTTGATTAGGATTTCCTTTATCAACTTTCGGACGAACGACTACAGATGTTTTTACACTTTGATCTTTTATCAACACTTCACGCGGTTGACCATTTAATTCAAAGTATACGATTCGTGTTCCATCATCTTGCGGTTTAGAAATGGAAACAAGTTTTACAATTAGTGTCTTTCCTTGTTCAATTTCAATTTCGATCTCTTCCCCTAAACGTAAGCCATAGAAGAATGTCGGCGTATCCAATACAGATACATCACCAAACTGCTGACTGAATCTCTCGTATTCCATGAAAACTTTTGGATACAGTGCATAAGAGATGGCATCAAAATCTGTTACTTCGCGACCGATTTCATTAAATAATGTTTCTTTTACTTTTGCAAAATCCACCGGTTCCAATAATTCTCCAGGACGACAAGTTATTGCTTCTCTTCCTTTTAGAATAATATCTTGTAACTTCTTTGGAAAACCTTGATATGGTTGACCCAGGTGGCCTTGGAAGAATTCTACGACTGAATCAGGGAAATCAAGTGCAGCCCCACGCTCGTATACATCTTCTTCTGTTAAATTGTTCTGAACCATATAAAGAGCCATATCACCAACTACTTTAGAAGATGGTGTTACTTTAACAACATCACCGAACATATCATTTACTGTTCGATACATTTTCTTTACATCATCCCAACGGTTTTTCAAGCCAACAGCCTTTGCTTGTTGTTGTAAATTACTATATTGACCACCCGGCATTTCATGCTCGTATACTTCTGTATGCGGTGCATTCATACCACTTTCAAAGCCGCTGTAGAACCTTCTAGTCCCTTCCCAGAACTCACTTAGTTTTTCAAGCGAATCAATATTTACATTAGGCTTCCTGTCTGAACCTGAAAGTGCATAGTATAAGCTGTTTGCACTCGGCTGTGACGTTAATCCAGCCATAGAGCTAATCGCAACATCAACGATATCTACCCCTGCTTCAATTGCACGTGAATACGTAAATAATCCGTTACCACTCGTATCATGTGTATGAAGGTGAATTGGGATATCAACTGATTCTTTCAATGTAGAAATTAATTGATATGCAGCTTCAGGCTTTAATAAACCAGCCATGTCTTTAATTCCTAAAATGTGAGCCCCTGATTGTTCTAACTCTTTCGCTAAGTTTGTATAGTAGGTTAAGTCATACTTTGTTCTTGATGGGTCTAATATATCACCTGTGTAACACATTGTTGCTTCCGCAATTTTCCCTGAGTCTCTTACAGCGTCAATCGCAAGTCTCATACCTTCTACCCAGTTCAAACTATCAAAGATACGGAAAACGTCAATTCCAGCATTTGCAGACTTATCTACGAATTCACGAATTAAATTATCAGAGTAATTTGTATACCCTACTGCATTTGACGCACGCAGAAGCATTTGTAAGAGCACATTCGGCATTTGCTTTCTTAAGGTTAATAGACGCTCCCATGGATCTTCGTGTAAGAAACGCATTGCAACATCATACGTTGCCCCGCCCCACATCTCAGCAGAAAATAAATTTGGTACTAACCTTGCTGTAGGTTCTGCAATTTTCTTTAAATCATGCGTACGAACGCGAGTAGCTAATAAAGATTGATGAGCATCACGGAACGTTGTATCAGTTAAGAGAACTTCTTTCTGCTCTTTTACCCACTTAGCAAGGCCTTCAGCTCCTCGCTCATCTAAAATTTGCTTTGTACCAGACGGCATAGGCTCTGAGTATTTGACAGAAGGAACAATTGGTTGATCGAACACTGGTTTCTTCTCTTTTTCTAACCCCGGATAACCATTGACAATTGTTTCTCCAATAAACGTTAACATTTTCGTTCCACGGTCTTTTCGTACTGGGAACACAAATAATTCTGGAGTTGAATCAATAAAAGAAGTATTATATTCACCTGAGATGAAATTTTCATGCTGAACTACATTTTCTAAGAATGGAATATTTGTAATGATTCCACGGATACGAAACTCTCTTAAGTTCCTTAGCATCTTAGCAGCTGCTTGTTCAAATGTAAGTGCCCAAGTTGAAACCTTAACCAGTAAGGAATCATAATAAGGTGTGATAACAGCTCCTTGGAAGCCATTCCCTGCATCTAAACGTACCCCGAATCCACCACCTGAACGGTAAGCGTTAATACGTCCTGTATCAGGCATAAAATTATTACTAGGGTCTTCCGTTGTTACACGAGACTGAATAGCATAACCATTACAAGCAATTTTCTCTTGCATTGGTATACCTAATTTAGCTCCATGTAATTGCTCACCATCAGCAATTAAAATCTGAGATTGCACAATATCTATTCCGGTTACCATCTCTGTAATTGTATGCTCTACTTGAACACGAGGATTGACTTCAATAAAAAAGAATTCACCATTTTCACTTACAAGAAACTCTACTGTTCCCGCATTGACGTAATTTACATTTTTCGTAAGTTGAACAGCAGAATCACAAATGTCTTCACGTAATTGTTCGCCAATTGAAACACTTGGTGCTACTTCTACTACTTTTTGGTGACGACGTTGTACAGAACAATCACGATCATAAAGGTGAACGATATTACCATGTGTATCAGCAAGAATTTGAACTTCAATATGTTTTGGATTTTCTACAAATTTTTCAACATATACTTGGTCATTTCCAAAAGCTGACTTAGCTTCTGATTTGGCACGATCATAGGCCTCTCTTAATTCACCTTCAGTACGGACAATACGCATCCCGCGACCGCCACCGCCTAATGCAGCTTTAATAATAAAAGGATACCCATGATTGCCTGCAAATTCCTCGACTTCCTCTACACTTTCTACAGGTCCATCACTACCTGGTATAACAGGAATATTTGCTAGAATAGCTTGCTGACGTGCTTGTACTTTATCACCAAACATCATAAGATGCTCTTGTTTTGGTCCGATAAAAATGATGTTCTCTTCATCACATCGCTTTGCAAATTCAAGATTCTCAGATAGAAAACCATAACCTGGGTGAATTGCATCCACACCATTACGCTTTGCAATCTCAATTATTCCTTCAATGTCAAGGTAGGCATCAATTGGCTTTTTACCTTCTCCTACAAGGTAGGCTTCATCAGCTTTATAGCGATGAAAAGATCCTGTATCCTCTTTTGAGTAAATAGCAACCGTACGAATATGTAATTCAGTACACGCCCGAAAGATCCGAATTGCAATCTCTCCACGATTTGCTACTAGTACCTTCTTAATGTTCTTTAAACTGTTCATATAAACCCCCTTGGAAAAATGAAAGAATATTCAGTTTTATTTTTACTATTTTAAAAAGGTTTTCAGTATAAAGCAAGAAGAAAGTTCACGTTCACAACTTCTTCAAACGTCTGATAACCAGATGACGACTTCATTTTCAGTATATAACTTGTATTCATATCTTTCAAACAATTTTTATTATTGTATCACACTTTTCCTATCGTGCATTCTTCTGTCTAAATAACTTTTTAGCTATTATTTACTTAACCCTTTTATGTAAATAGCGACTTTAACATCGTACGTAGCTTTAAAATTTACAACAATAATATAGTCGAAAACAACAAAATAAAAAGGAGACTGACTCTGAGAGTCAAGCCCCTCGCGCGAAACATAGAGCTATCTACTAGCTACTACTTCCACAATTGAGGTACCTGACACTTTATCTTTGAGCCAGCCTCTCTATTATTTCTCATTCGTTGTTGCTTCATGTAATGCAGCAAGTCGCCGTTCTAAATCAGATAAGAGTTGCTTACCTGTATCTTCATCAATTAATTCTAAGCGGATTGCAAAATCAATTTCTCTTGAAAGTCCAAACATTTGTGTATCTAAAACTTCCTCATAAAGAGGACATTGAGGCATTGTTAAATTCTCCATTTGTACTTCTATGAGTTTTTGGATTTTTTCTGCATCCGATTTAAGAAGGGCATATGCTTTCTCGCTATGTCCTGTCATCGTCTCCATAGAACGTTGATCCCTCCTTTAAATAAAACTCTTAAGATCGTTTTTAGTAACTTACCACTAATACTATATTCTAAATAAAAAAAATGCAATGTTTTTAATCGTTTAATATAGAAGTAAATTGACCTAAATTAAAAAATACTTAAGTTATATTGTTTTGAAAGCAACTCTAATAATTTTAAGCCACCGACACTGTTTCCTTTTTCATCAAGCGCAGGTCCGTAAATTCCAATCCCAACACCGTGCGGGACAGTACCAAGGATCCCACCGGACACCCCGCTTTTAGCTGGGATTCCAACTTTTATAGCAAATTCTCCAGAAGCATTGTACATACCGCATGTTACCATAAACGTCTTCACAATTTTTGCTATTTCAACCGGTATAATCGTTTGCTCAGAATTTGGGTCTCTTCCCTCGTTTCCGATAACGTAACCTAACTTCGCTAAATCATTACAGTTCATTTCTATTGCACAATGTTTCGTATATAAATTGATTAGCTCCTCAATATTGGACTCAATAATGCCATGTTGTCTCATAAAATAGCATAGTGATCGATTTAAGTCAGCAGTCTCAAATTCTGATTGAGCAACAACAGGGTTATAAGAGATATTCTCATTACCCGTTAGCCGCCGTATAAATTTAAGTAATCTTTCTAACTTATCTTCTAATGTGTTGCCAACTAACATATCTGTAACAGCTAATGCACCCGCGTTTATCATTGGATTAAGCGGTTTAGATGGTACACTCGTTTCTAATTTAGAGATAGAGTTAAAAGGATCACCGGTTGGTTCCATTCCCACTCTTTGAAAAACATAGTCAGTTCCCCTGTCCATAAGGGCCAATGCTAAAGTTAACACTTTCGATATACTTTGCAGAGTAAAGACTTCCTCGATATTGCCTGCATACATACATTCCTGTTCTCCTGTATATACGGCAACCGCCAATGTAGATGGATTGGCTTCACCCAACGCTGGTATGTAATCAGCTACTTTTCCCTTATAAGTTAATCGGTTTGCCTCTTCCACCATTTTTATTAATTCTTCTTGTTTATAACAACTCATAAGTTCCACTCCTTTTTAGCGCTACAATGTGACAAATTGCAACTATCGCTTTATACTTAGGATAGTCAAAAGCACAAGGAGGATACATATGGAATTTGTAGTATTTATCAGCGGTAAAGTTTCTCATCCTTTAACAATTGACCCTTCGGTTTGGATTTTTGATGAGAGAAAGGTCGATTTGAATACATATTTTGATTTACCAAAAGATGAGGAAGATGAACTTACAAAATATACAAAAGCGATCTCAAAGCAATGGGATAAAGAAATTACAGAGGGATCCGAACCCCCAAAACCTACAAATGGTAATGTTATCAAATATAAACGTCAAGAGCTTGAAAATGGCACATTTGGTATGGCTTTTCTTCCTTTTATTAAAAATGCACAACCAGATGAAGACGTTTCTGAAGTAATTGTTGAAACACATGATGGAAAAAATGAAACGTTTTCTCTTGAAATGGCCAAACAGTTTATTTTACAATTTTCACATGTTGGTAAACCACTAAAAGAGGATGGTCCTGTACACATCCTGTTCGGTGATGGTTCCAACCGAAATAATCCTATAAAAAATGTTAAACAATTTACAATAAAATAAGGCTGAAGTTGTCAGCCTTATTCTCAACTATATTGATCCATTAAAGTAAATCAGCTGCAAGCTGTGCTAGTCCTGAACGCTCACCTTTTTGCAATTTTACATGTCCACTAATTGTTTGATCCTTGAACTTTTCAACAACATAAGTTAAACCATTATTATATTCATCTAGATATGGATGATCAATTTGTTTTGGGTCACCCATTAGAACAATTTTACTTCTTTCGCCTACGCGAGTAAGGATTGTTTTTACTTCGTGCTTTGTCAAGTTTTGCGCCTCATCGATAATGATATATTGATCAGGAATACTTCTTCCTCTAATATATGTTAATGCTTCTACTTGAATGGAGCCCATTCCAGCTAATATTTGATCTAGTTCTCCAGGCTTTTTTGTATTAAAAAGATATTCTAAATTATCATAAATCGGTTGCATCCATGGTCTAAGTTTCTCTTCTTTTTCGCCTGGTAAATACCCGATATCTTTTCCTACAGGAATGACAGGTCTCGCTACTAATAGCTTTTTATAAAGGCCTAGGTCTTCTGTTTGAAATAAACCAGCCGCTAAAGATAGTAACGTTTTCCCTGTTCCAGCTTTCCCGATTAATGTAACTAGAGGAATATCCTGTCTAAGAAGGAGCTCAAGAGCCATTCTTTGTTGAACATTTCTTGCTTTTATCCCCCAAACTTGATCGGGTTCAATTTGAAATGGTTTTACTTTTTGTCCATCAGGTTCAACTTTTCCTATAGCTGAACTGGAACCTCCGAGCGCATCTTTCATAATAATAAATTGGTGAGGATAAAAGGGGTGCTTGGCTAATTCAGAAATGGCAATTTCATTATCAACGAAAAACTGATTAACAACTTCTTTATCAACATAAACTTCAACATATCCCGGGTATACATCGTTAAACTGAATAACACGGTCACTCAAATAATCTTCGGAAGGGATTTTTAGTGCATCGGCTTTAACACGTACTAATGCATCTTTACTTACCAGTATCACTTCTCTGCCATATTCCTTTTCCTGTTCTTCAAGCATTAAATTAAGAGCAACTGCAATAATTCGATTATCATTTGTCATTTCAGCAAATAACTCTTTTAATTTCGAAAAAGAGCGATGATTTAATTCAACTCTTACGGTACCACCAGTCTCAATAGCAACTCCTTCATGCAATTTCCCTTTTCCTCTTAGGCTGTCCATCATCTTTGAAAATTGCCTAGCATTTCGCCCAATTTCATCCATGTAACGCTTTTTTGAGTCTACTTCCTCTAAAACGACGGCTGGAATGACTACTTCATTGTCTTCAAAAGCATAAATTGCACGAGGATCTTGTAGTAATACATTCGTATCCAAGACGTAAACTTTATTCAATATTTGCGCCTCCTGACTAAAAGTTCATTTGTCAACATTTCTTATAATCATTCTATGCACATTCGAATGAATTCGTTATCTAAGCAAACATGGCTTATAGTATAGGTGTATGATAAATGGGCTTCAGATAGAAGAAGATTCAGTGAATGATACGAATTTTCTTAGACATGTTTTTTCGTTATTGAGAATGGGCCTACAAGATTAAAGTTTCAATTCATTACGTCACATTTCCTTTATTTTAACAATTTATTATTAAAACTTTACAAAAAAAAGCGGCAGTCTCCTGGAGCTAGCATTTTCGCAATGTTATACTTGACTACAAAAAAAACTTAGTCAGAGACTAAGCTTTTTTCATTGAATCCATTACTTGACTATCTAATTTGGCTGCAGCATTTGCATCGTATGTTTTTTCATACTTTGGTTCTACAGCAATACGAGAACCGTAGAACATAACATCACGAACTTCTTTAATATTGATTTCAACTAGTGCAAGTTTAAGTGGCACATCATCCATCTTTTCTTTAATAACGGTTGCATCTCCTACAATTGAATATGTAGATCCATTACCGATTAGGTTTAATGTAACACCACTATGATTGTTAATGTTCTCGATAATTCTTGAACGATTATCTACTGCGAAGCGAACTTTTTCTTGAGTAGGTGCAAACACCCATGAAATCGCATTTACGTTTGGTGTTCCAGTCTCATGATCAACTGTAGCTATAGTAACGAATCGTTCTGATTGCAGTAGTGGCAATAATTCCTCTGTTAGTTTAGGCTCTACCTGGTTTCCCATTTATATCCCTCCACTTTTTATAATTACATCTTTACTATACCTATTTTTAATCTTTGTTAAAACATATATGCCTTATTTTCATTTATTTTTTCAAGAAATACGCTAAAATGATAGAATAGTACAATGAAGACATCAGAAACACTTATTAAACCCTTCATATTAGTGTAAATAAATGGTATTCTAAAACAATTAGACAATGAATGTACCTTGTCAAGTGTGAGGTGAAAAAGTTGAGAGTCAAATGTGTAATTTGCGATAAAATCGATAATATCGACGATTATAGTCCGTTAGCAAAAAAATTACGAAACCGTCCAATTCATACCTATATGTGTAATGAGTGTAATGAACGTATTTCAGGACGAACAGAAGAAAGAAGAGCATCTGGTAACTTCCGCCTATACCGACCAAAAAAAACCGAAAACGATTGGTAGATAGAAAAGCGGAAGCGACCGGTTAGCGGCGTATGGACTGGAGTCTCTACGTATGAGATAAAGGATACACGGTGAGACAACGAACCGATGTTGACTTATCGTAAGGAGGAGAGCGAAGTCCACTAGACGCTGGGAGCTGCAGCTAGACATATAAAAGCGGAAGGCGCCTGATATCGGCGACAAGTGCTGGAGGGCCAGCATTAGTGTCCCGGTTTTGGACACGGTGATGGACCGAAGCGACCTCGAGCCGATGGCGCCTGCAGCTAGACAATTGAAAAGCGGAAGCAACCGGTTAGCGGCGTATGGACTGGAGCCCTCCGTATGAGATAAAGGATACACGGTGAGGCAACGAACCGATGTTGACTTATCGTAAGGAGGAGAGCGAAGTCCACTAGACGCTGGGAGCTGCAGCTAGACAATTGAAAAGCGGAAGGCATTTTTCAAAAAAATAGGCTGGTGAGAAATTACTCACCAGCCTATTTTTTAATTATATTTCGGTTCTGATTCGATTTGTACTAATAATGCTTCAATTAACTCTATAGGAAATTGTTTTTGTTCAGCATTACCGTCTTTAACATATCGAACGATGTACATAGGATCTACCACTTCAACAGCAATTTGTTCAAGCTTGTGATCCTCTGTTAGGATCGTCGTGAAAAATTCGTACGTATCTAACGCTGCCTGATCATCAGGTCTAGCCTCATAAACAACCTTTATCGTTAACCAATTGTATACTGCATCTTGAAGATTCATCGAAACTTACCCTTCCGCTTCTTCACGTTTTCTTTGCAACATTCTTAGTTTATAGACACCTAAAACAGCTGTTGAGATCAGAAGAACTTCAACAATCGGAGCACCCATTAATGCTAAGAAAAACATGACAATACACCCAATAAAAAGAGCAATGTATACAATAACAAGCTTTAATACTGGTAACTTTCGAGCGAAGCCCAGATTAAATACTACGATAGATAATGCAACAATTCCTAAATATACCCAAATTCCCATATCTGGGTTTTCAGCGACAATCCGTGGTAACCATGATAATGATTCTACATCAATTTCTGGTCTTCCTTCCATACTGATCCTCTCCCTCTCAAGATGAGTAGTATGTGATTAGTTTGACTGATTAGCCAGCTTTTTCTTCTTAATAATACGTTCACGCTCATTTTTATCTAAAATCTTCTTACGAAGGCGTATGGATTCTGGCGTAATTTCACAGTACTCATCTTCATTTAAATATTCTAGTGCTTCTTCTAATGATAAGATACGTGGCTTTTTCATACTTACCGTTTGTTCTTTATTGGCAGAACGAATATTTGTTGCTTGTTTTACTTTTGTAATGTTAACCGTTAAGTCGTTTTCACGATTGTGTTCCCCAACAATCATTCCTTCGTAAATTTCCGTTGCTGGTTCAACGAATATTGTACCTCGATCTTCTACACCCATAATACCATATTGTGATGCTTTACCTGTTTCCATTGAAACGAGTACACCTTGGCGACGTCCACCTACTTGTCCTTGAATCATTGGTTGGTAAGAGTCAAATGAATGGTTAATAATACCGTAACCACGAGTTTGTGATAAAAACTCTGTTGTATATCCAATAAGACCACGAGCAGGGACCATGAACTCTAAACGAACTTGACCTGAACCCGTGTTCGTCATATTAATCATCTCACCTTTACGTGCTCCAAGAGATTCCATGACAGCTCCTGTATATTCCTCTGGAACATCAATTTGAACTCTTTCGACAGGCTCACTCTTCACACCATCAATATCACGGATAATTACTTCCGGTTTCGAAACTTGAAGCTCGTATCCTTCTCTACGCATATTCTCAATTAATATAGAAAGGTGAAGTTCACCGCGACCGGAAACGGTCCATGCATCAGGAGAATCCGTGTCTTCAACACGTAAACTAACGTCTGTTTCAAGCTGAGATTTTAAACGTTCCTCTAACTTACGGCTCGTTACATGCTTTCCTTCACGACCAGCAAACGGACTATTATTAACTAAGAAAGTCATTTGTAATGTAGGCTCATCAATACGTAAGATTGGTAATGCTTCCTGCTGATCAACAGGACATACCGTTTCACCAACGTTAATCTCTTCCATACCTGAAACGGCAATTAAATCTCCAGCTTGTGCTTTTTGAATTTCAATTCGCTTAAGGCCTAAAAATCCAAAGATTTTAGTTACTCGGAATTGTTTCACAGAACCATCAAGTTTCATCAGTGCTACTTGTTGACCTACCTCCATCGTCCCGCGGAATACACGGCCAATCCCGATTCGCCCTAAGTAGTCACTATAGTCTAGCATGGTAACTTGAAATTGGAGTGAATCATCACTATTATCAACAGGAGCAGGAGTATGCTCAATAATCGCATTAAATAAAGCTGTCATATCTTCATCTTGCTTTTCAGCAACAGCACTTGCTGTTCCATTAATTGCAGATGCATAGACAACTGGGAATTCAAGTTGGTCTTCATCTGCCCCTAGGTCGATTAGTAAATCAACAACCTCATCAACAACTTCAACCGGACGAGCTGATGGTTTATCAATCTTATTAACGACAACAATTGGACTTAACTTTTGTTCTAACGCTTTTTTCAATACGAATCTTGTTTGTGGCATTGTTCCTTCATAAGCGTCGACAACTAATAAAACACCGTCAACCATCTTCATGATACGTTCTACTTCACCACCGAAATCGGCGTGTCCTGGTGTATCTAAAATATTAATTCGTTTGTCATTGTAGTTAATTGCAGTATTTTTTGCTAAGATCGTAATGCCTCGTTCTTTTTCTAGGGCATTAGAGTCCATCGCTCTCTCGTCAACTTGTTCATTTTCACGGAAAGTTCCTGATTGTTTTAATAATTGGTCTACTAAAGTTGTTTTTCCATGGTCAACGTGGGCAATAATGGCTATATTTCTAATATCTTCACGTAATTTCATACTAATTAAACGCTCCTATCCTTTTACAGGTTATTATAACTGTCTAATTATATCATAAATCAAAAATAATCGATAACTTATCTGAAATTTATTCCACTATCCCGATGATGTTTAACTATATTGTCATATTATTGGTCTTTTTCTTTTGTACAATTCAAGGTAAAATAGAAATACTTAATAAAATGAAATGAACAAATCAGGGGGAAATAGTGTGAAGAAAGAGAATATACTTTTTTTAACGCTTGCTATTGTAACCGTGATCGGGATTATGGCTATTGGTGTTGCGATCGCAGAACGTAGTATTCTTATTGGACTACTTTCATTACTTGGCATAACAGCTGCTTGCGGAATGGGCTTTTCTTTAAGAAAAAAGCTAAGAGAACCAGAGGAAATATAAAAAATAGAGTCGAATGAGCTTTACTCATTCGACTCTATTTTTTTTTATCCCACTATTTTATTTCCATCGTTTCACCTCTACCCCTACTTGTTGTTCGAGGGGACGAATAATAGCACAAACATCATTTTTACCATAGTTTTCTTTCGCTCGACGAACAAGATTCTCGGAATGTTCTACAAGCTCCACTGGCACCCCTAAATTTTCTGCTAAGTCAATAGCAAGACCCATATCCTTATGTAATAAGTTAATACTAAATCGTTGGTCAAATTGTCTATCCATAATCGCTTCAACAGACCAGTCCATGCTTTTTGAAAAACCTGAGCTCCGTTTCACAATGTCGTACAATACCTGTGGATTAACTCCTGCCTTAGCTCCCATAACGTATGCCTCTGATAATGCAGCTGTATGAACACCAACTAACATATTATTTATTAGTTTAATAACACTTCCGCTTCCGATTGGACCGACATGTACGACATATTCACCAATGACTTTTAAAACTTCGTACGATTTATTAAATGCCTCTTCACTTCCACCGCACATAATAGTCAACGATCCTGCTTTTGCTCCCATCGGACCACCACTTACCGGTGCATCCATAAATAAAGCGCCTTTGCTTACTAATTGCTCATTTATTTGTTGATTTAGTTGAGGGCTGACAGTGGAATGGTCAATAATTATTTTTCCGTTTGTTGCACCGGCAATAATTCCATTTTCCCCCTCATAAACGTCAATAATATTTTCGGGTAAAGGAAGGCAAGTTAACACGATATCACAGATTTCTACTAACTTTTTTGGATTCCTTACTTCTTTTGCCCCTAGCTCTAACGCCTGATCAATAGGCGGACGACTTCTGCTCACTACATACGTATCATAATCTGCAGCTAATATATTTTTCGTCATCGGAAATCCCATTGTTCCTAGACCTATAAAACCTACCTTCATGACTTCATCTCCTATGTACAAACTCATTTATAACCGCCTCATGGAACTGAGGCCTCCCTACAAATACAGAACTTGACTTTAACATCGCTAAAGGCTCTCCATAAATCGTAGAAGAACATCCACCTACTTCATTGAGTAATACGAGTGCAGCTGCAAAATCCCACGGTGATAACTTCAAGCTAATGTACCCATCTAACCTTCCAGATGCGACATAAGCCATTTCTAAAGCTGCCGACCCGTAGGAGCGAACTCCTCGAACTTTATGCACTAGATGAGTAAGAATTGGTTGGTACGGCTTGTCACCATTTAAAAGCCACCGTGCATTTAAGCCTACAATTGCTTTACTAATATCAACATCCGTTAACATTTCTAAGCGCTCATCATTCTTATATGCGCCTTGCCCTTTTACAGCATGATACAACACATCATTCATTACATCATAAATTAAACCAATTTTACCTTCACCTTTATGGTATACAGCCACACTTATAGCGAAGTTGTATTGTTGATGAACAAAGTTTGTCGTCCCATCAATAGGGTCAATAATCCAAATCGTATCCTCATTTACGTATTCTTCTTCACTGATCCCTTCTTCACCTAAGAAGGCATGGTTTGAAAAATGAGTTTGAATTTTTTCAAGAAAATATTGTTCTATTTTTCGATCCATTTCCGTAACTAGATCATCTGGACTAGATTTTGTTTCAACATGGATGGTTTCTACTAATGAAGCTTTTAATTGATTACTTGCTTCTTTTACCCATATAATAGCCATTTGCTTTATTTTGAGCCAATCCAATTCATTCATCTATATGAGACCCCCTGTTTGAGTACAGCAAGTAAGCTTATTTTTTGTTATGTTATATTATGACATAAATCCTCATTTCAAGAAAAGTTAAAAATCATGAACACATTTCGAAAATTTAGAATACTATAATTGGGTATGAGAGAGATTAAGTACCATATCATACGGCAAGTCCAAAATTAACAGTTTGTAAACATAGCTTTGTCATACACTTAAAATAAGGCTGTTTTCGTAAACTTTCTTGCTATTGGATCGTTTTTTGAATATAAATCAGCCCTAATGGATAAATTCATTTATCCATCTGGCTGATTTATATTCAAAAGCTTCACGCTAAAGCGTGAAGAACTAAGCTTTCGCTTGGTTACGGTCCAATAGCTAAAAGCAACATTATTTTAGAAAAGAGTCTAAATAAAAAAGTGCGGAAATATCTCCGCACCGTAAAAGTATTTAAACTTCTAATAATATTAACTCTTGACTTAATCTCTTCAACTTCCTCTTACATCTGTTCATAGCTTCTAAGTCTTCTGCTAACATAGCATCGTGTAGAGTTGCTAGTTCATAATCAATTTCTAGACGAAGGACTGGGATTCTTAGTTCGGCATCCCTTCTCTTGAAGGCTTGAATGACTTGTTCCATAGAAACTCACACCCCTTATATTCCTAATTTAAACTCTGTCCAAAATTACTTAACCGAATATTCAGATTATTGTTTTGTATTATAGCATATGTGAGTACACAGCAAAATGGCACAACCTATTTAATATTTGTGGTAAACTAATTAAAAATAAAATTGAAGGTGATTTTTATGTCATTTAATGGATTTACAGAAGAAGACTTTAACGTATTTACAGTTGAAGGATTAGAGCCACGTATGGATCAACTAAAAGGAAAAATACGCCCTAAACTAGAGGAGTTAGGTCATCACTTTGCTCCAACACTTTCATCTTTAGTTGGTGATGAGATGTATTACCATGTAGCCAAACATGCTAGAAGAAAGGTTAACCCACCAAAAGATACTTGGGTCGCTATTGCTAATAGTAACCGCGGATATAAAATGCTTCCTCATTTTCAAATTGGATTGTTTGAAACCCATTTATTTGTTTGGTTCGCTGTCATATATGAATGTCCAATTAAGCAACAATTTGCAGAGCAATTATTGTCTCAAATGAATACGATTAAGCAACAAATACCTTCTCATTTTGTATGGTCTGGTGATCACACAAAACCTGAAGCGACATCCCATCAGGAAGCAGACTTGGAAGCTTTATTTGAGCGCCTTCGTGACGTAAAAAAAGCAGAAATTTTATGTGGGATACATATTGATCGAAATGACCCAATTGTTTCAAACGGGGCAGAATTAATTAAACGGATCGATGAAACATTCACAACCTTAGCTCCACTTTATCGATTAACTAGTCCGATCCACAATTAAGAAAAGGCAAGCGAAACCCTTCGCTTGCCTTTTTTTAGAAATTTAAAAAATGTGTAGATGTCTAGCGCAAGCGAGGATTCGCTAAACGCGTGCTTGCGCTTTTCTTTCCTACATCTTTATTTTTTGAGCCTGTTCGTCTTCACGCGCTTTTTTGACCGCATGATAACAGGACACTCCTGCTTCCTCGTCAAATTGCTTAAATAATTGTTTCTCTTCACTCTTTGAAGGAACAATTTCCTTAAAACGACGATATAATGATAACAACTTAGCCCGCTCTACCCCACTACCATGAGCTTCTTGAACTGCTTGAAAAAAAGCCATTACATCTATTACCTCTTTTTTACTCCAATCTAATGAAATTGGCATGTTCATATGTTCTTATTCCACCTTTATAAGGTTATTTACTCCAAGTCGTTCTAATGTTTTCCCCTTCATTAATCATTTGTTCGAATAGATCCTGTACAGAAGGGATATCTTTAATTCTCCCCATTACTTGTCCAGCCCAACCAAAACCTTCAGACTCTTTTCCTTCATAGATATACTTTTTATTAGCTACTCCGCTAATTAAGTTTTTCAATGCTTCATAGGTCGGAGTTTCTTCTTCAACTTGGAGTATTTTTTCAGTCCATTCATTTTTGATGGCGCGGGCAGGAGCGCCGATTGAGCGCTTAATCACCACTGTATCTGCTTCACTCGCCTCAACTAATTTTTGCTTATAAGTATGATGCGCATGGACACATTCCTTTGTTGCAATAAAGCGTGTACCCATCTCTATCCCTTCAGCTCCTAAAGCAAGAGCTGCCATTAAACCTTTCCCGTCACCAATGCCACCAGAAGCTATTACCGGAATTGTAACAGACTCTGCAACTTGAGGAATTAACACCATCGTACCTGTATCGGCTCTACCTAAGTGCCCTCCACCTTCTTGGCCAACAACCATTACAGCATCTGCACCAAGTTCTTCTGCTTTTTCAGCTTGTCTTCTCGCAGCAACGAGAACAAGTTTCTTCGTATTCACTCCTTTTAGCATATCAAAAATGGGGGCAGGATTTCCACCTGTCATCGTGATAACAGGAACTTCTTCCTCTATAGCAACTTCTAACATATGTTCAAACGGTCTTCCATGTTGACCAATCGCGTAGTTAACACCAAAAGGTTTATTGGTTTTCTTCTTTACAGCTTGAATTTCTTTTCTCAATTCTTCAGGTGTACTTAGAGACATTGCTGTAATTTGTCCTAAACCACCTGCATTTGAAACTGCTGCTGCCAAATCTGAATAAGCTAAGTAAGCTAAACCACCTTGAATGATAGGATATTTAATGCTCAACATTTTTGTTACTCTTGTTTCCCAATTCATGATATTCCTCCTTACATTGCATATCATTGCTTTCATTAACCACACTAATAAATGATAAAGTATAGTGCACCATAAATTTCAATGAAAGCGGTCTCTTATTTATTCGACAAGAGCTTTAGAAAACCCTACAGCCACCAAGGATTTATCAATGTCGAAAAAAGTAAAAATTTTCATTGCTTTTCACTTAATTTTTGATATACTCAATCTTGTTTTATGTGCAAGGGTGACAACTTGCAATTAGAAAGTAGAAGAGGTGAATCGGTTGTCGCAACAACGCTTAACTCCGCTGTATACCGGCGTAAAAGAACATGCAAAAAAAGACCCTATTCAATTTCATATTCCTGGTCATAAAAAAGGAAATGGGATAGATCCTGAATTTAGAGAGTTTATCGGTGAAAATGCCTTATCCATAGACCTAATTAATATCGGCCCACTCGATGACCTGCATCACCCTCACGGCATCATAAAAGAAGCGCAAACACTAGCCGCTGAAGCATTTGGGGCAGATCATACTTTCTTTTCCGTTCAAGGAACAAGCGGTGCAATTATGACTATGATTATGAGTGTTTGTGGTCCTGGCGATAAAATTATCGTGCCTAGAAACGTCCACAAATCCATTATGTCTGCGATTATTTTTTCAGGTGCATATCCAATTTTTATACATCCTGAAATTGATCAAAATCTAGGAATTTCGCACGGCATAACTACTGAATCTGTAAAAAAAGCAATTGAGCAACATCCTGATGCAAAAGGTTTACTCGTTATTAACCCAACATACTTTGGGGTTTCTGCTAACTTAAAAGAAATTGTAGAAATTGCACATCAAGCTAATATACCTGTATTAGTTGATGAGGCTCACGGGGTTCACATTCATTTCCATGATGAACTACCATTATCTGCAATGCAAGCAGGTGCAGATATGGCAGCTACAAGCGTCCACAAACTTGGCGGGTCAATGACACAAAGTTCCGTTTTAAATGTTAGAGAAGGGCTCGTGTCCCCAAAACGAGTTCAAGCAATCATAAGTATGTTAACAACTACATCAACGTCTTATTTACTCCTATCTTCTCTTGATGTTGCCCGAAAACAATTGGCGACTGTTGGAACGAAAATGATCGACAACTCTATTCAATTAGCTCAGCGAACACGTGACGCCATCAATATGATTCCGGGTCTGTATTGTGTAGGAAAAGAAATATTAGGTTCGAAAGCAGCATATGATTACGACCCTACAAAATTAATTATTTCAATTAAGGATTTAGGAATTACAGGGTATGAAGTTGAAGTCTATTTACGTGAGAAGCATAATATTGAAGTCGAGCTATCAGATTTATACAATATCCTTTGTATTATTACATTTGGCGATTCAGAAAAAGAAACAACTGCATTAGTTAACGCTTTACGTCAGCTTTCTGATCTACACCGAGATAAAATTGAAGCACGTGAAACAGCGTCTGTTTATGTTCCTAATAGTCCAACTCTTGCTTTGTCACCTCGTGATGCCTTTTATTCTGATACGGAAGTAATTTCTTTTGATTATTCGGCTGGAAGGATTATTGCTGAATTTGTAATGGTCTATCCTCCAGGTATTCCTATCCTTATTCCAGGAGAAGTTATTACTGAAGAAAACATTAATTATATTGAAGAAAATTTAAATGCAGGTTTACCAGTTCAAGGCCCAGAAGATTCAACATTTAAAAAAATTCGTGTAATTAAAGAAAGACGACCCATTCGATAACAACAACGTTTATGAAATTCAAAAAATCCCCAACCTGTCTAGGTTAGGGATTTTTTCATGTTAACTGACTCCGTCATTCAATAACCAAACAGAAAAAGGAACTCCTATAAAGGAGTTCCCATCATAAATTATTTTAGTTTACTAGCTGTCTCTTTACACTTTTCACAACCTGAGCACTTTGCATATAACGTCGTAACCTTTTCGCCTTCGAAATGTTCAATTGTTGTGTTACAAGTTTGACATACGATAATCCCCACAATTTCCATCTCCCTTGTCTTTTTATTATTGGTTATTTATATCTGAAAACGCTTTCTAATCTCTATGTACTTATAATAATATGTCACATTAATAATGTCAATATTAAATTGTATAACACATTAATTTCTTTTTTTCCTTAATTTGCGTATTATATGTTCTGCATAACACTTCTTTCTACAAATAGTACACATTAAATAAACAAGAGGCTGAATATAGTATCAGCCTCTTGTTGAACTTAGTATATTCATTTAGTTGAGTATTAGTATTGTGGCTCCAGCGGCATTGTCGGCAAGGTCTTTTCAAAGAACGTTGCAAGATCCTCTGCCTCTTTAGCAGATCGAATATGAAAAACTTTTTGAATATGATCCACATTCCTTACATCGTCAGCACAGAGTAGTGCCGAACGGCCTGTTTGCATGCAGACCACAAGAGGTTTACCAAAGAACATGTTTGTATAGACAATGCCAAAATCATAACGAACATCGTCAGTAGTAAACCCAATAAATTGCACCTTCACATTTTCTTGCTCGTCGTATAAACGCTCAAACAAATTCATTTAGTCCACCTCCAATAATTTAATTCATATATTGACAACAATAAACAAAAAGGAGACGTCTTTTTATTTATTGTTATGTCTATAATAAAGTGAAGTTTAAATTTTCTGATAATATTATTATAACTTCTTAACGATGATTAATCAACAGACTATCAGACTAAATTGTGTAAATATTGTGAAAATTAATCTTTTATTATTAACTAAAATGACTTTGATTTAGCTCTATATGCCTACAAACTTCGCGAACGAAGATCATATCCTCTTCGGTTACCTCATATTCAATTTTCGGTAAACTAAATACGATGATCCCAATTAAATGATGCCCCTCATAAAATGGAGCTAATAGACGAATCGATTGTTCTAGATCTATTGTTGAAATCCGTCCTCTGATCGCACATATACTTAATTGCCCTTCACCAAAAGGTTCTATAGGATTGTAAGCTTCATCCCCTACACTTGCAATCAGTTTAAAAAAACAATCCTGTGATTTATATATACCAGTACTAAACCCTTGTTTTATATACTTCCCAAACACTTGTATAATCCCATTTAAAAATTCATTTTTTGAGTTGGCGTACTCTGAAACAAGCCCCACCTCAAGTCGAAGTTCATCTAAGAATGCTGACTTATCCATATTGCTTCCCCCATTTTTGTATGACGGTATTTTCATTTTATTTGGCACTATAAAGTATTGTTAAAACTGAAACCCTTAACTAATCTTCCTTTTAAGATCGTATCCACGTCAGTAAAATTTTCTCTATATTTAAACTTAGTATACCAATATATACAATTTTAACTATAAATTCGTACATTTTAATTATATTATTTATAATACAAGAAAATGATTCCTAATACCTTCGTTCCTTTATCCTAATTTTAATTATGTTGTCAGCTTTCATGACTAATGCTAAGATATAAGGGGAATTGAAAACGTTTTAAAGTTGGGAGTAGATGTCTATGTCCGACCACGCATACATAAAGCTAGTGAAAAAGTCGACACAACAAGAAATAACTTTAGAAGAATTGAAGGATATTTTCAAGTACTATCAAACAATCACGACTAAAACTGGAGATCAATTAGATTGGGGTTATGGCGAAGCCGCTTTTCCATATGTAATATCTGATGTTCCAGACAGTGACGGCAACTGGTTTTATTTGAAAAGTAATGGAACGTCAACAAGATACAAATATGTAGTTTTCGGGGTAGGCCAAGAAACACTTGAAGATACTGAAGGAAATGAGACGTTACAATCATACATACAAGTTATTCTTCCTGAAGGTGCGACACATGGAGATAAAGGGAAGGCAAATGAATTCTGTAAGTTCTTAGGAAAGAAGTTACAAGCCGAAGTTCATTTATTTAATGGAAGAGTTATGTATTTCTATAAAAGATAAGCACAGGCGACTGCCTGTGCTTATCTTCATTTTATTCTTTGAAAATACTTTTAAGTACAGTTAATACCTCATCTTGATCTAAAGGCTTCCAGAATAACTCACCATATATTAGTAGGTCCTGATGCAAATGCAATTCTGTTGAATCTTGATTAACTGCACCACTCGTCCCAGAATTCCCAACGTAACCAATAATCGTATTTTCATCAATTTCTTGCCCGACTCGAATATCTTCTGGGATATCAGATAAATGAGCAAACCGACTCATAACCCCATTCGGATATTGCACCCACACTTGCCTGCCGCGTAACCTATCAAAAATATATTCAGGAGTTTCACCTAAACTAGAAGTAAACTTCAAATCTGTATTCCTCACTTCGGGAGAACCGTATTCTTCATAATTATGATCCGCTCGTACAACGATACCTTTTGACATTCCATAGATTGGAGTATCAAAACTAATATCTCCGCCAGAAGCAAAGTCATACCAGTCTAACCCTTCGTGATATCCATTACGATACAGACGCTTTGCACCAGGCAAATGACTAGGTATCGTACTCACCTGAGCTCCTTGTATTGGCTTCTTAAGAAATGAAAGGTATTCAATCATCTGATCAGCATTCCATGACTCAAAATTGAAATCTTTCGGTGGCCCTCCTACTTTTTCAACAGGACCGTACCACTCAAACGATATAGCCTCTTTTGTATAGGTTGTACTCATACCGAGTCCTAATTCTAGAAAAGATGAAGGTAAATAAGGTTGATCATCTTCAATGATCAAATATATATCATTTTCAGCTAAGTACTCACCATTTCTCTCTAGAACAGGTACACCTTCTATTAAGTAGAAATGATCATCATCTATAGTCAAACTTAGTGTACGGTGGATCGGATCATATTCATAAGACCCATTCATTTCAGAAGCTAAATCAACCACCGAAAATCTTGCTTCATTTGGTGTTATTTCTATTGGTAATTGAACTACGTTAGCAGGTTGTTCATTTGTTTTCTTATTAGCCATTTCTCCAAATTCTTTTTCTCCAGATTGACATGCAGTTAGGACTAATAAGAACAACAATACCAAACTAATTATTTTTCTTTTGTACATCTTCATCTCTACTTTCTCGAAGGTATAAATCAATTTTCATAGTTATTGTATCTTTTCTATACAAATATGACAAGGTTCTACAAAATACAACATTTATTTATCTTGCTAGTAATTGGTAAGTTACATACCCTCGTCAACTAAAAAAGCGTCTAAGCTACATATCAGCCTAGACGCTTTTTTTACATTTTATTCTGATTTACTGAATTTCTTTAGGATCGACAATTTCATACCCTTTGTTCCTTAATCCAATCACAATATCCTCTAAGGCTTCCTTTGTCCATTTTCTGTCATGCATTAATAGATTGGCACCATTCATTAACTCTGGAGCATTCACCATAATATCTGCTAAAGCTTTGGCATTCGTATATTGTTCAAAGTAATCATAACCATATGTCCAGTTCATCCATTGCATTCCTTCTTCCTCAACTACTTGTTTGGATATGTCCGTATTCACACCGTACGGGGCTCTAAAAAAACGTGGCCGCTCGCCAATTATTTCTTCAATCAGGTCATTTAATTCCACAATTTCTTTCCTTTGTTCTTCTGCAGACAGTTTGCTCAAATTCTTATGGCTCATTGTATGATTACCTATTTCAAAACCTAATTCATGTATCTTTTTTAATTGTTCTTTCCCATCATTTTTATTAATAAAAATACCATTCACGAAGAAAATGGCGTTTGCATCCAAATCAAAAAGAATTTGAGCCATCTCAGCTCCGTATTGATCGGGAGCATCATCAATCGTTAAGAGGACAACTTGCTCATTAACACCTTCATTTTTAGGTTGAATAAGAAAATTTGTTTCGTTTAACGTATACTGCGGTACGACAGTCTGTTCTATTTGTTCAACTTGTTCAATTTCAACTGTTTCATGACTATTCTCTTCTTCTAGATGCTTTTCAAAAACATTTTTTTCGTCTATGTCCTCTTCTGGAGCTTCAACTATATATGCTTCATCCTCCTCAATCGCCGCATGATCCTTCTCAGTACTTTCAGAATTACATCCAGTCATTAATATAAGGAAACTACAAAATAAAACAACGAACCATTTCATATACCCACCAACCTAACTTTAAAATAGATTTGACTGTCCAAAGACAACTTCTACTAGTGAATATATTAGCAAAATATTTTTTTAAATACACCTTTTGTTTGTATATCTAATAAATTGCAATCCAATACTATAGATGGATAGTCGGCTAAGAAGGTGGTTTAATGAAAAATACAAAATGGGTTGGTCGTAGAGTCATCAAAACGGGACTTTCAGTATTTGTTACAGCTGTTATTTGTAAGTTACTTGATTTACCTGTTGTTTTTGCTATTATTACTGCAATTGTTACAACCGAACCAACTGCTGCAGATTCACTAAAAAAGGGACTAGTTCGCCTACCAGCAGCGGCTGTAGGTGCTCTTTTTGCTGTCTTAATTGATTTTTTCCTAGGTCAATCAGCATTAACGTATTCATTAGTAGCCATGTTAACGATTATTGCATGCGCTCGCCTAAAGCTAGATACGGGTACACTCGTTGCTACTTTAACAGCAGTGGCAATGATACCTGGCACAACAGATAGTATGTTACACGATTTTATTTTTAGATTATCTGGTACTTCAATCGGGATTATTGTATCAACCTGTGTAAATTATGTGATTTTACCGCCTAAGTTTGGTCCAATCGTTGTTCAACAAATAGAAACACTTTATACGGAAGCTGCAAATAAGTTAATGTTACTTATTGATAACTCTACAGAGGAACATCCTTCTGTAACGTATAGACCACTATCACAACAAATAGAAAAGATCTATCAGTTCACTCAGTTTCAGACCGATGAATGGAAATACCGTAATTTTGAAGAAAATGAATTTCGATCTTTTCAATACTTAATTAAAAAGTTGCATTTTATCGAACAAATTAATTTAAGGATCGGAAACTTAACCTACCAACAAATAAAGAGAAGTCATTTCTCAGAGTTTGAATGGGTCCTATTAAAAAAGTCAATTACTTCTCTTGCTGAAATCTATAAAGATCCGTTACATCAAATGCAGGATAGTCATTATGAATGGATAAACAAAAATAAGGAAAACTTACAATATATTGGACCTATTAACAATGATGAACTTCAGTTTGTTCAACGCGTTTTTTATGAACTATCTATTATCCAACAACTAACAATCGAATTAGCAGATCTAACAGAAAAAGAAAGACAATATTCTCTAACTGAGCAATCTTATCCCAGCTATGTATTTCCTCCAAGAGTACAGTACGATTAGTACATGCATCATGTTATATGTATAAAGAATTAGGGTATGGTAATGTTAGTTGGAAAACTTTATAGGAAATATGAAGGAGTTTGATATCTTGAAAAAATTAACACCCGTTTTTACTATTTCATTATTTATTGCAATAGCCTTCATTCTTTGGGGCGTCATTGCTCCAAACAATTTAGATGGAACTACCGCAACAATTCAAAGTTTTATTACAGAAAAATTTGGTTGGTTTTATTTATTAGCCACAACAGGATTTCTAATTTTTGCAATTTATCTTATTTTTAGTCCTTATGGTAGGATTCGCTTAGGAAAACCTGAGGATCGTCCCGAATACAATTATTTAACTTGGTTCTCCTTTTTATTTACAGCAGGTATGGGGATTGGACTTGTCTTCTGGGGTGTTGCCGAACCCATGTATCACTTTTATTACCCACCAAATCCAAACCTAGATTCCTATCAAGCAGCAAGTCAAGCGATGCGTTATGCGTTCTTCCATTGGGGTCTACATCCTTGGGCCATTTATGCAATCGTTGCGTTAATTCTTGCTTATTTTCAATTTAGAAAAGATGCACCTGGGGTAATTAGTGCAGCTTTCAAACCTCTTCTTGGTGACCGAGTTAATGGACCAATCGGAACGACGATAAACGTCATTGTAGTTTTTGCCACTATCTTTGGGGTTGCAACATCACTCGGGTTTGGAACATTGCAAATTTCTGGTGGTGCTTCGCACATTATTCCTGGTGTAAACAATACTATATGGACACAATTAGTTATTATCTCAATTATTACCGTTCTCTACATGCTGTCTTCCCAAACTGGTTTAAATAAAGGTATACGTATCTTGAGCAAAACAAATATTTATTTAGCTATAGGCTTAATGCTATTTTTATTATTCTTAGGACCCACTACATATATCATGGGGGTATTTACTCAAACATTAGGAAGTTATCTTCAAAACGTTGCGGGCATGAGTTTTAGAATTGACCCGTATAACCCTGAAACAAATTGGGTGCAAGGTTGGACAATTTTTTATTGGGCTTGGTGGATTGCATGGGCACCATTTGTTGGGACATTTATTGCTCGGGTATCTAAAGGGCGTACAATTCGTGAATTCGTAATTGGGGTATTACTAGTTCCTACGATTTTTGGTGCTTTATGGTTTTCTGTATTTGGAGGAACTGCTATCTCTCTTGATCTTCATAGCGATATAGGCATTATGAACATTATTGAAGAACAAGGAATGGAACTTGCTCTATTTGCAGTGTTAGACCAATTCCCATTGAGCATCATCATGTCTACAATTGCAATTTTATTAATCAGTTCCTTCTTTATAACATCTGCTGACTCAGCCACATTCGTACTTGGCATGCAAACGACAAATGGAAATTTAAACCCGGCAAATTCAGTTAAGTTTGTATGGGGATTAGTCCAGTCTGCAGCCGCTGCAGTTTTATTAGTTTCCGGTGGCTTAGGTGCATTACAAACCGCTTCTATCATCGCTGCACTACCTTTTGCCGTTATAATGATCTTTATGATTATTTCGTTAATGAAATCATTACGCCAAGAAAAACCGATACTTTACCAAGATAAGTTACGTATGAAGGATGAGAAATTAAGATTGCGTGAAGAAAAGTTAAAGCTTAAAGAAGAAATTGTTGCATTAAAGAAGAAAGTAAGCGAACTTGATAAAAAAAAGAATGAAGAATAAAGAAAAAGACGGTTATATGTAACCGTCTTTTTATCATTATTTTTCTATTTCATTACATTTATGTTACTTCACGTACAACCATATAATGGCATGGTAAAATAATATCAATTAATTATCCTTTATAGGAAGTGAGGTCAAAGGATGAGACATCATTTATCTTACTTGCTCTTATCGACCTTTTTAATTACTACAGGGTGTTGGTCATCAGAAGCAACTACTAATCCACTAGCGACAGATAATACGGAATACATGACTGTGCTGTTTTCAAATGAAGAGTCAATTTTGGAAGAAGCAAGTTTCTACGATGCTTTATTAGAGATGCAAAGATTATTTCCAGAGCACCACTTCCCATTTCAAATTGTATACGCTAGTGAGCGGAACGTTATTCGTTATTATAATGTAAATACATACCCAACTTTAATGGTACTTAGCGGTGACGATGTTCGTTTAGTAATTGAAGGAAAACATTCCAAAGAGGAAATTATTAATTTACTTACTACCACTTTAAAAATCAATAACCCAGAATTATCTTATCATCAACATTAAATTGTTTATTAACCTTTACAAATACAAAGAGGCCGACATGAAGTCAGCCTCTTCTTTATATATCAGGGGAGATATTTAAATTATTTTGCAATGTGAATTGGCATACCAAGAGCAACTTCAGCAGTCTCCATCGTGATTTCACCTAATGATGGATGTGCGTGAATTGTTAATGCAATATCTTCAGCTGTCATACCAGCCTCAATTGCAACACACGCTTCTGAGATCATGTCAGATGCATTCGCTCCAGCAATTTGTACACCTAGAACTAAACCATCTTCTTTACGTGTTACCATTTTCATGAAACCATCTGTCTCATCCATTGATAATGCACGGCCATTAGCTGCAAATGGGAATTTGGATACTACTACATCATACCCTTCCTCTTTTGCTTCTTTTTCATTCAAACCGACAGTTGCAAGTTCCGGACCTGAGAATACAACAGCAGGAATAGCTAAATAATCTATTTCTGCAGGGTGTCCTGCAATAACTTCCGCTGCCACTTTAGCTTCATACGATGCTTTATGAGCAAGCATTGGTCCAGGGACAATATCACCAATAGCATAGATCCCTTCGACAGATGTTTTGCACTGTTTATCTACCTTAATGAACCCGCGTTCGTCAATTTCAACACCAATTTGTTCTAGACCAATTTCCTCCGTGTTTGGACGACGACCGACTGTTACTAATACGTAATCCGCTTCAAATGTTTTTGTCTCACCTTTTACTTCAGCTGTGACTGTAACACCATTTTCTGTCTCTTCTACACCTTGCGCTAATGCTTCTAGGTAGAATTCTACACCGTTCTTTTTCATACGTTTAGTTACAAGTTGACTCATTTGTTTTTCGAAGCCTGGTAAAATTTGCTTTCCACCTTCTAGTACAACAACTTCTGAACCAAGATTAGAATAGGCTGCACCTAGCTCTATACCAATGTAACCCCCACCGATAACAATTAACTTCTTAGGAAGTTCTGTTAAGTTAAGCGCGCCTGTTGAACTTAAAATACGCTTACTGAACTTGAAAGCAGGAATTTCAATTGGACGAGAACCTGTTGCAATAATACAATTTTTAAATTTGTAAGTTTGAGCTTGTTTATCGTCCATAATACGAACGGAATCTTTATCCGCGAAATAAGCTTCACCTTTAACAATCTCAATCTTATTTCCTTTTAAAAGCCCTTCAACGCCACCTGTTAATTTATTTACAACAGACGATTTCCACTCTTGCATTTTTGTAAAGTCTAAGTTTACTTTATCAACCGTAATCCCCATATTTTCTGATGAGTTAGCATCATGATAACGGTGACCGGCTTGAATTAAAGCTTTTGAAGGAATACAACCGACGTTTAAACAAACTCCACCGAGGTTGCCCTTTTCAACGATTGTTACTTTCTGTCCTAGTTGTGCAGCACGAATAGCTGCTACATAACCGCCAGGGCCTGAACCAATGACGAGAGTATCTACTTCTGTTGCGAAATCTCCAACTACCATTTGTTTATCCCTCCATTAATAACAATTGTGGGTCGTTTAATAAACGTTTTACGTGATTTAAAGCATTTTGTGCTGTTACTCCATCAATTAGACGGTGGTCATAACTAATTGATAAGTTCAGTACTGGAGCAGCTACAATTTCGCCATTTTTAACAACAGCTTTTTCTTCAATACGACCAATTCCTAAGATCGCAACCTCCGGATGATTTATAACAGGTGTAAACCATGCACCACGTGCCGAACCTAAGTTTGAGATTGTGCATGTTCCACCTTTCATTTCATTCGGACTTAACTTTCCATCACGAGCTTTTACAGCTAATTCACTAATCTCCGCTGCAATTGTATAGATCGATTTGCGATCAGCATCTTTAACTACCGGTACAACTAAGCCTTGCTCTGTATCAGCTGCAATTCCGATATTAAAGTAGTTTTTATAAACAATCTCTTCATTTACATCATCAATTGATGCATTTAAAGCAGGATATTTACGTAAAGCCGCCGTTAAAGCTTTAACTACATAAGGTAAGTATGTTAATTTTACGCCTTGCTCAGCAGCAGATTCTTTATACTGCTTACGGTGTGCAACTAGTGCAGTTACATCAATTTCATCCATATGCGTTACATGCGGTGCAGTATGCTTAGAATTAACCATTGCTTTTGCAATTGCTTTACGGATTCCTTTAAGTGGAACTCTTTCTTCATTAGCACCTTCAGGAATAGCAACAGGTGTTGTTTTTGGAGCTTGCGGTGCTTTTGCTGCTTCTTCAGTAGATGCTTCTACTTGCTCTTCAACAGCTGTTGTTTCTGTTTGACCACCCGCCAAATATCGATCAATATCTTCTCTTACAATTCGCCCATTCGTTCCTGTTCCTTGAACAGCACGAATGTTCACGCCATTTTCACGAGCATATTTACGTACAGATGGCATAGCAACGACACGACGGTTTTCATCCACTTCCGTTTCAGTAGCAACAGGTGCTGCCTCTTTCGCTTCTTCAGCTTTCACTTCTTTTGCAGGTGCAGGAGCTTCCTCTTCATGATCGCCGTGCGCTGATTGAGGAGCTTCACCATCATAATCGATCGTTACAAGAACATCACCTACAACAGCAACAGTTCCTTCGCTTACTTTAAGATCCAAGATTTTACCTTCAACTGGTGATGGGATTTCAACAACAGCTTTATCGTTTTGTACTTCAAGTAAAATATCATCTTCTTTTACTTCGTCACCTGGTTTAACAAACCATTTAACAACTTCACCTTCATGGATACCTTCACCGATATCAGGAAGTTTGAATTCAAATGCCACGAAAAGCGCCTCCTTTTTGTCCGTTAATTTTGACTGTTTTTCAGTCACAAGCTAATTAAAATTAGACGGTTCAATATGTGACCTAATATTTAGGATAAAAATCGTGAAAAAAGACTGAAAAAGAAACCTGTCCGACTTCTTTTTCAGTACTACTCATTAAAAGTTAACGACTTGCTTCGCTTTCTCAATAATGCCTTTATAGTCTGGTAGCCAAACATCTTCCGCTGCAGCGAACGGATACACTGTATCAGGTGCTGTTACACGTAATACCGGTGCTTCCAAATGAAGGATTGCACGCTCTGTAATCTCAGCCATAACATTTGCAGCAACTCCAGCTTGTTTTTGAGCTTCTTGTACAACAATTGCACGATTTGTTTTTTCAATCGAAGCAATAATTGTATCGATATCCAATGGACTCACAGTACGAAGGTCAATGATTTCTGCATCGATACCTTCTTTTTCAAGTTCTTCTGCAGCTTTTAGTGAAGAGTGAACCATTGCACCATATGTAATGATTGAAATATCTTTACCTTCACGTTTTACGTCTGCTTTACCAAGTGGAATAGTATACTCTTCTTCAGGCACTTCTCCACGGAATGAACGATATAATTTCATATGCTCAAGGAAAATAACTGGGTCATTATCTCGAATTGATGAAATTAATAATCCTTTTGCATCATAAGGTGTTGAAGGATAAACGACTTTAAGACCTGGAGTTTGAGCTACTAATCCCTCTAAATTATCCGCATGTAATTCTGGTGTTTTTACCCCTCCACCTAATGGTGAACGTACGGTAATTGGTGAATTGTACTTACCTCCAGAACGGTAACGCATACGAGCCATTTGAGCTGCTACTGAGTCAAATACCTCAAATACGAATCCGAAGAATTGAATTTCCATTACAGGACGGAAACCTGTTAGACCTAATCCAATTGCTAATCCACCGATACCAGATTCAGCTAATGGAGTATCGAATACGCGCTCTTCACCGAACTCGGCTTGTAATCCATCAGTAGCACGGAATACTCCACCGTTTTTTCCGACGTCTTCTCCAAATACGAGGACATTCTCATCTCTTTTAAGCTCATTACGCATTGCGTCCGTAATGGCTTGAATCATCGTCATTTGCGCCATGGATTATTTCGACTCCTTTGCTTTATATTCTTCCATTTGTTCTTGTAGGTTGTATGGAAGTTCTTCGTACATGAATTCAATTAAATCTGTCACCTTTTGTTTTGGCGCAGCATCTGCTTGTTTAATTGCTTCTTTAATATCTTCTTTTGCTTTATCTACCATTTCGTTTTCCATATCTTCAGTCCATAAATCTTTTCCTTCTAGGAATTTACGGAAACGAACTAATGGATCTTTCTTTTCCCACTCGTCATCTTGATCACTTGTACGGTAACGAGTTGGATCGTCACCAGCCATTGTATGCGGACCATAACGGTAGCACATTGTTTCAATTAGAGTCGGAACTCCTTCGTTAATCGCGCGTTCACGAGCTTGTGACGTAGCAGCATAAACTGCTAAAATGTCCATTCCATCTACTTGAATGCCTTCAATTCCAGCAGCAACTGCTTTTTGTGCAATTGTCTTTGCAGCAGATTGCTTTTCAACAGGTACCGAAATTGCAAAGCGGTTATTTTGTACAACAAAAATTGCAGGGGCTTGGAACGCACCAGCAAAGTTCATTCCTTCGTAGAAATCCCCTTGAGATGCACCGCCATCACCAGTATAAGTGATCGCTACATTCTTTTTACCTTTACGTTTAAGTCCAAGAGCGACACCTGCTGTTTGAACGATTTGTGCACCGATAATAATTTGAGGCATTAACACGTTAACACCTTCAGGGAATCTTCCACCTTCATAATGCCCTCGTGAATATAAGAAAGCTTTATATAACGGGAAGCCGTGGAATACCATTTGAGGCATATCACGATATCCAGGAAGGATCCAATCTTCCTTATCTAAGGCATATTGTGAACCTAACATTGAAGCCTCTTGTCCTGACACAGGTGCATAAAACCCTAAACGCCCTTGACGATTTAGTGAGATAGCACGCTGATCCCAAATACGTGTATAGACCATACGACGCATCATTTCTTGAAGTTGCTCATCAGAAAGTTCTGGCATAGCAGCCTCGTTAACAACCTTACCTTCTTCATTTAAGATTTGAAACATTTCAAACTGGTCTTCAATTTGTTTTACTACTGTTTTTGTACTCAAGTTCTTCACCTCTTCCTTTCTAATAAAAAGCCGTAAAGGCATATTTTGTGATCGGCATTTACTATCCCAAGCCTTGAAACTATAGTATTTTAAAAATCTAAAAAGTAACATGAATACCCACTATTAGGATACCCATTTTAGCTTGTTTCCAATACACTGTTTGCAATGCTAGTTATAAGCAAATTATCATTTGTTTTTTAGTTAAGTTTTTTAATTTCAAGTTTTAGAACATAGCCTATCCAATGATTAGTTTGTAAATATGTATAATATTAAATACCCTATGTTGTTATAGCTTAACTAAAAATTTAAGAGATCTCAAAGCTGTACTAGTTTTTTTAAAAGACTACTAATACAATTTCTCTTTCAGGCTATAGTCTACATCACAAAGTTTTCTCCCGTCAATCCTTTTGCTTAACAAATTTAAAAAGATAAATCAAAAAGTATTCACATATAACATAAATATCTGTGTTATATAATAACTAAAAACTGATTAGTACAGTTTAACCGATTTAACTTTTCGTCTAAACTTAAATTCTAAGCGTGGTTAATAGAATATTGCTGATGTCGGCTTTTTTTGCTCTTTTCTAAAAGTGGGTTGTTTTTTAGTTGAATCGTGCGGTTTTAACATTTCATACGATGAGCTCAGAACCAACGGATATAAACAATATAATTTAATGTAGCTACACTTAAAGAAAAATACCCATCAAAAAAGGAAATGCCACTGACCGGGCACTTCCTTTTTTACTTAGTCTACAAACGTAATATCTAATTCAGCGATCGTATAAAATTCTTTTTTCTTTTCATTGTAAGCCTCAGTAAGCTCATTAAATACGTCTTTAGCTTCCATTACTCTTTCATACGCTTCATTGATTTCATCAATTTTTTCTTGTAATTCATCAATGGTTAAATCTTCTTGTTGTAACATCGTATATAATTCTTCGTCTAAACTAAGCGCCATATCATATTCATCGTATAATACTTGATAGCTCTCATGTCTATTGGTCATTGTTTCTTTTAATTGAAGAGCGAAATTCTTAAGTTCTTCGTCTTTTAATTCTTCAATTTCAGGTTCAATATTCAAAAATTCTTCATAACCTGCTTCAATGCTCATTTTTTCTTTGTCCATTAACTGCTTTCTCTCTTGTACAATAGCAATAGCCTGCTGAGAAAGATCTACAATTTCTTCATATTCAGACATACCTAATTTAATAATTTGTTCATATAATTCATGTTCTTTCTTTTCAGCAACTATAAGCGGTTCTTGTTGTTGTTCAAAAACCTCCTCAAGTACAACCGCCTTCTCCATATGGGTGTACATATTTTCTGCTGGATTGTTTCCACAGGCAGCAAGGAACATCACCATTGTCATACTTAAAATTAAGCCAAAATGTTTCAGTTTCAAACTGAAAACCTCCTATCCCCATATTCCCAATTATACATTTCATTAATAAAACACTATACGAAAATACACCAGTTGACAATATTTATTTCAACGCGCTTGTACTTTTATAGGTAGTATATTGAGTTTATAAAAATATAGTACTTCAAACCACATGAAAATTTATGCTCTTTAAAATTTCCCGATGAAAATTGGGTATATGACCAAACCGATTTTATTTGCCTGCATAGGTTATTAGTGAGTCGCAAGAAAGCGATGCATTTCTTAAAGGAGGTCATTTAAATGTACGGATATGGACACGGATGCTATGATCCTTGTGGATATGGTTATGGACCACAAGTAGCAGGAGTTGCTCACACACCAGGTTACGGACGCGGAAGAGGCTTCGCTTTAATCGTTGTTCTCTTCATACTATTAATCATTGTTGGTGCGTCTAAATACGGCTGCTAATATTTTTATAAAAAAAACGGAAGTCATTTTTGACTTCCGTTTTTTCCGTTTTACCTTTTTGGTATACTATAAGTACGAAATAATATATGTTTATTAAGGATACATATGTAAAAGTTAATAAAGGGGTTGTAAGAAGAAATGATTACGATGAAAGATGTTATACGAGAAGGACACCCTGTTTTAAGGCAAATTGCAAAAGATGTACCACTTCCACCATCAAAAGAAGACAAAGAAACTTTAGAAGGTATGCTTCAATTTGTTATTAACAGTCAAGACCCTGAAATAGCAGAACGTTATAGTTTAAGACCTGGCATCGGTATTGCTGCACCGCAAATTGGAATTAGTAAACGAATGATTGCTGTTCATGTCTATGACGAAAATGACGAGCTAGTAAGTTGCGGGATGTTTAATCCGAAGATTATTAGCCACTCAGTTGAACTGAATCACTTAGAGAATGGTGAAGGATGTCTTTCTGTTGACCGGGAAGTTGCTGGGCTCGTCCCACGCTACTCTCGGATAACGGTAAAAGGAACTACACTTGATGGCCAAGAAGTTACAATGCGTTTAAAAGGTCTAGTTTCCATTGTGTTCCAACACGAAATTGATCATCTAAACGGAATTATGTTCTACGACCGTATAGAAGGTCACCAAGATAAATTTACAAAACCACTTCCGAAGATATAACATAAAGACGTGACTACATAGTGTGTCACGTCTTTTCTAATCATATGATTATTGATTTATTTCAAAAGACCCACCTTTTGAAGACCGACTAATATTCCGTCATCGTCAACATGGTTCGTCACTATATTTGCGACATCTTTTACCTCTTCATGACCATTCCCCATTGCTACACCCGTCCCTACATATGACAACATCTCTATATCATTTAGACCGTCACCAAAAGCATACGCGTTTTCCACTGGGATGTTCATTTGATTTAAAAGAATTTCAATCCCTTTAGCTTTAGAACCACCATTCGGTAATACATCAATTGAATATTGGTGCCACCTGACATAATCAAAGTGATCATGTCCACGGATGTATAACTCTTCATGATGATCTTCACAGAAAATCAACGCTTGATACACTTCTTGTGAATGGTAAAAGGCTGGATTATAGTCAGGTAAATGAAGCTTTAAGCTGCTAATACATTCGTGAATATAAGGATGTTCTTTATAATTAGAATAGTGATTATTATCGTCCAAGAAAATCATTGGATGTTCATTTGCCAAGGCGTCATTCTCTAAAACTTTAAGTTTGTTGGTTTCTAATGGGGACTTAAAAATAACATCATTGTTAAATATTACATAAGATCCGTTGAAGCTGATATATGTATCAATTTCTAATTGATCTCGCAACCCTTTATACATAAAAGGCGCTCTACCTGTGGCAATAGCAACATGAACTCCATTCTGTTTTAACTCATTAATGGCAGCTACTGTTGAATTAGGTATCATTTTGTTATGGTCATATAACGTTCCATCAATATCAAAAAAAACAATTTTCTCATCGTTTCCACTCATGATTTAGCTCCTTTTTAATTAATAGCGCTGTTAAAGAGTATTGATAATTTTAGGCTCAATGAGCCCAAAATCAAAGGATATCAACAATACTATATAACAGTTTTAATAAATGAATTTCACTTCTCTCTTTTCAGTATGAAGGATTTTAAACTAAGTTTAAAGAAAAAAAGAAATTACCCATTTATTACCTTGTAGCTTTTTAATAAATTTCCACATACTAAGACAAACAAAATGTTAGGACCGTATACTTTATCACTTCCTAAAAGGAGGCGAAGGACATGCTAAAAAAATTAAAACGAAAATTAGTAAAGCACTGTCGTGAAATACTTCCAAAAAAGAGACTAGCGCAAAGCCCACATTAATATGTTTAACTACAAAGGGGAGAGTATCAAAATGCTTCCCCTTTTTACATAATTTTTACATAAAAAATGAATATAATTGAAAAAAATTGGCAAAGAAGAATAAATGCATGAAAATCTAACCAATTTAATTTATAATATGATAATAAATAAAAGGTTCAACACTTATTAAAGGAGAGGTAATATGATTTATAAAGTATTCTATCAACCGAGACCAGAGCAAGTTCCTGTTCGAGAAAACACAAGATCTTATTATGTTGAAGCAAACAGCGAAAGAGAAGCTCGAAAAAAACTTGCCGACAAAAAAATTAGCATCGAATTTGTTCAACAAATTTCAGGTGTGTTTCTTGAGTATGAAAAACAAAATCCTAATTTCCAAATAGAACAGGGGTAAGACATGAAACAAGCTAAACCAAATCAAGCATCCGTTTTTGCATTAGGAGGCTTAGGTGAGATCGGCAAGAACACCTATGCAGTCCAATACCAAGATGAAATTATATTAATTGATGCGGGAATTAAATTTCCGGAGGATGAGCTCCTAGGAATTGATTATGTAATTCCCGACTACACGTATTTAGTTCGGAATGAAGAAAAAATTAAAGGTCTTTTTATAACGCACGGGCATGAAGATCATATCGGTGGAATACCATTTTTAATGCGAGAAATCAATATTCCTATTTATGGTGGTAAACTAGCTCTTGGTTTAATTAAAAATAAATTGGAAGAGCACGGACTACTTCGTAAAGTGAAAATGCACGAAATACATGAAGATCAACCTATTAAATTTGCAAATACATCTGTAGAATTTTTTAGGACCACTCATAGTATCCCTGATGCTTATGGAATTGTGGTAAATACACCAGCAGGCAGCATCGTTCATACAGGAGATTTCAAGTTTGATTTTACTCCTGTTGGTGAACCAGCCAATTTAACAAAAATGGCTAAAATCGGTGAAGAGGGCGTATTATGTCTTCTTTCAGACAGTACCAATAGTGAAATTCCAGATTTTACAATGTCAGAGCGTAAAGTCGGTGAGAGTATTGACAATATATTTAGAAAAGTAGAAGGTCGCGTTATTTTTGCTACTTTTGCTTCAAATATCCATCGGTTACAGCAAGTTGTCGAAGCTGCCGTTCAGTATGGTAGAAAAATCGCTGTATTCGGAAGAAGTATGGAATCTGCCTTAACAATTGGACAAGATCTTGGTTATATTCGTGCTCCTAAAGGTACGTTTATAGAGCCATCCCAATTAAATAAACTTCCTGACAACCAAGTAACAATTTTATGTACAGGAAGTCAAGGTGAACCAATGGCTGCATTATCACGAATTGCTTTTGGTACACATCGCCAAATTCAAATTATTCCTGGAGATACGGTTGTATTTTCCTCATCTCCAATTCCAGGTAACACTTTAAGTGTAAGTAAGACTATTAATCAGCTTTATCGTGTTGGAGCGAATGTCATTCACGGTTCTTTGAGCAACATTCATACTTCAGGGCATGGTGGACAAGAAGAACAGAAGCTAATGTTACGACTTATCAAGCCTCAATATTTCTTACCGATTCACGGTGAGTATCGAATGTTAAAAATGCATACGAAGCTCGCACAAGATTGTGGTGTTCCTGAAAAAAACTGCTTTATCATGGATAACGGTGAAGTTCTTTCGATGAATAAAGAAGAAGCTATGATTTCTGGTAAAGTTCCTTCTGGTTCTGTCTATGTGGACGGCAGTGGTATTGGCGATATTGGGAACATAGTTCTCCGTGATCGTCGCATCTTATCTGAAGAAGGGTTAGTAGTTGTTGTTGTAAGTTTAAATATGAAAGAATTTAAAGTTTCTGCCGGACCAGATATTATTTCTCGAGGTTTTGTGTACATGCGCGAAGCTGGAGATTTAATTCAAGAAGCACAACAAATGCTTGCTAAACATCTTGATGCGGTCATGGAGAGAAAAACGACACAATGGTCTGAAATTAAAAATGAAATAAGTGATATTCTTGGTCCCTTCCTATACGAGCGCACGAAGAGAAAGCCAATGATCTTGCCAATAATAATGGAAGTATAATACCCAAGAAAGAGTAGAGGGAAAGTAATATGACCCTCTACTCTTTCTTTTTTAGTTAGAAGGAACTTTACCCTTCGTCTAACAATTGTTTTTCAAAGCGGTCAATGTCTTTATCAGCTCCAATAACAATTAATATGTCCCCTCTACAGATTTTTTCATGAGCTTGTGGAGAAACATTGATATCTTCTTTGCGTTTAAGCGCCATAATATTAATTCCATATCTAGCACGGATATCTAAGTCTATTAGAGTTTTTCCGTGCATTTTTTCACCCGCAATTAACTCAACTATACTATATTCATCAGAAAGTTCTAAATAATCTAAAACATTTTTAGAGACAATATGATGTGCAATTCGAATCCCGCTATCTCGCTCTGGATGAACAATTTCATGTGCTCCAATTCTTTCAAGCACTTTTTCATGATAATCATTTTGTGCTTTAACCGTAATATGCTTAACGCCTAATTCATTTAACATTAATGTTGTCAAAATACTTGATTGGATGTCATCACCGATCGCAACGATTACATGGTCAAAATTCCGTATACCTAAATTTTTCAAGGCCGTTTCATCAGTGGAATTAGCTACAACTGCATGAGTGACAATGTCTTTATATTCGTCTACTTTTTCTGGAGAATGATCAATTGCCATAACTTCCATTCCAAGTTTACTTAGCTCTTTACAAATGCTGCCCCCAAATCTCCCTAAACCAATTACAGCAAATTGTTTTTTCATGAAGTCCCTCCTCCAACCAAGCCTAATTACTATATTTTTTAATTTTATCATAGAAATAACTAAGGTTGTCTCTAAAAACAAAGGGTGCCAGGCATCTCAATCTTAATATATAGAACCATTTTAGTAGTCCTTTATATTAGTTAGAGGAAGACTGGCACTTAGCGCTATCTATTAATTAGTTATGAAAATAAACGTGACCAAGTTTGCGGCCCGATAATCCCATCGACTGTTATACCTTCCCTTCGTTGAAAGGCTCGAACCGCCTGTTCAGTAATTGGACCATATAAACCATCTACGGTAACATTTAAAGCTCGTTGAACCCTTCTAACATCGGCTCCTCTCATAAATGGTGTTTGAAGAGAGATTAAACGAGAATAACTAGGCTGTTCATTCGGGCTGACACGATCCAACGCTCGCCATGTTTGCGGTCCAACAATTCCATCTACAGTAATATTTTCTCTTTGTTGAAAGTCTCTAACTCTTTGTGCTGTTTCAGGACCATACAATCCATCAACCATTGCTCCCACTTTTTGCTGAACTTCACGTACATCTTCCCCACGCATCATAGGAGTAATCTGGCGTAACATCCTTCTTGATTCACTTGTAAATATTTCTTCTCTCTCATCAGGTTCATCTGTCGGGGAGCCATGTTCAACGATTTCCATTGTCTCATCAAAGTCTCTTAAGGCTGCACGTGTTTGAGGACCAACGATTCCATCTACAGCTATACCTGCTGCTCGTTGAAAACGAACAACTGCATCAAACGTCTGCGGCCCAAAAATTCCATCAATTGGTCCTGGCATGAAATTTAATTCATTAAGACGTTCTTGAAGTGCCATGATATCATCACCTTGATCACCTCTGGACAAAATACTACGCTGTCTAGCTCCAGCTATATACGTAGGAGAAGGAATAGCTGAACGGTCAGTTTGACCAGTCCTCTCGGCTAATTGAGATCGGAATTGCGTCATACTAATCGAAGGACATGGTTTCCAAGAATACCCTGGAAATTCAATGTGGCCCCACACATTATCAACAGGTATATTGAGCTCATTCATTAAAAACTGCGTCAGTTCTAAAGCTGCTTCACGTTGTTGAGATGTAGGAGTCTGCGTACGAAAATCCCCTACCATACAAACACCAACAGTCATTCCATTACTGTTACCTACATGGTAACTAACAACTTCTAGATCATGGCACCAGCTAATCGATCCATCACGATCTACTACGTAATGATACCCAATTCCTGGCCATCCTAAATTGTTCACATGGTACCTCGCAAAAGCTTCTGCACTACCTGAAGTTGTGGCACTATGATGAATAGCAATATTTCTAATAGCACCTCTTGATCGACGGCGGTATCTTCTGCTCCCGTGTCTCGCTAATGAATTACGCTTGTCTATAATATTCATCAAATCACCTCATTACTTATATATGGTAATAAGTGAAAAATGGTGATATGCCTATAGTCATTTTCTAATGTCTAGACTGTTGTTACGTGGAAACTGATGACGAATTCGTGTATTCCAACATCAAATACGAAAAAAGCAGTCGAATCGCTATACATTCGACTGCTCATAATTAGATTGATTTACTTAATAGCTATGTTAAATAATCCTGTTGATACCCGTTGATTTTGGGTTCATCGTGTGAAATGTTAATTCACACGCCTTTTAGGAACTGAAAGGTTAGAAAGATAACCTGGAATGAACGAGAAAATGCATTTCCTCCAAGAATTTCAGGTTATTTTTCAGAAATGAGCCCAAAATCAACAATACTCTTTAACAGAGCTACTTAATAAGTACGACTACTCTTCTTTAATCCCTAACACTCGATTAACACGTTTGGTTAGCATCTTCATGCCACTTCCACCTGCTTGAAAATGCCGAAGTTGACTTTCTTCATCAAACACATAGTACGCCGGGACATACTGATTTTCAAACGCATCGGTAATTTTATGTGCGTTATCAACGGCAATTAGTTGTGTAATACCATGCTCCTCTGCTACTTGTTTAATCTGTTCAATATCTGTATCTTTTTCTGAACGTGGCATGTGAATAGCAACTACATTTAACTTATCCGCATATTTATCACGGAATTCATTAATATTAGGCATCGCTTCTTTACACAGCCCGCATGATACCGACCAAAAGTGAAATAGTGTTGGTTTATTTCCTAGCAATTCTTCTTTCTTAATCTCGTTACCGTTTAACCATTCAGTTGCACCGCTTAGCTCAGGCATTGGTGAGCGTAACTTTAGCGCCATTCCTTTTCCTCCTCGGTATATTGATATAGTTGAAAAAGGCCTAACATAAATGCTAGACCTCTTATTCTTTTTTCATATGTACTTAATTTAAGCGTTTAATGTTCCTTGTCCAGGTTTCCAGTTTGCTGGGCAAAGTCCACCAGTTTGTAGTGCTTGAAGCACACGTAACGTTTCATCAACATCACGACCAATGTTATTGTGGTTAACCACAGAGTACATTAGCTCACCTTCTGGACTGATAATAAATAGTCCCCGAAGTGCTACACCTGCATCTTCAATTAAAACACCATACTCACGGGAAACTTGGTGGTTTGTATCGGCAGCTAACGAATACTTCAATTCACCTAATCCATTGTCATCACGAGATGTGTTAATCCATGCCTTGTGCGTGTGAATTGTATCAGTAGAAACACCAATTACTTCTGCATCTAAATCTTCAAACTCATCATAACGATCGCTTAGGGCAGTAATTTCTGTAGGGCAAACGAATGTGAAGTCCATAGGATAGAAGAATAGAACCGTCCACTTATCGTTTTTCATATTATCTTCAAGACTCACTTTTCCAAATTCTTTGTTCGGTAAAACAGCATCCATTTCAAAACGGGGAGCTTGTTTGGCTACCATACGCTTATCTGACATATGTACATACCTCCTGAATGGTTTACATAGAGAATACAAAAGAAGTGAAGACATATTCCTTCCTCTTGTCACACTATTGCTATTATACCCACAGTTTAATTAACTAAACTTTAATTTTTCATGAACAATTATTAATGTTTTTCTGAAAGGCAGTTTTCGTAACTTCGTGGCTATTGGACCGTTTTTTGCTTGGTTACAGTCTAATAACTTGCAACATCTTTGAAAAAAATAACCTTCTAAATAATGAGATATATACATCATAAAAGAACTTCCATTTTTCTCGCTCAAATTCTTTTCTTTTTTTTCTATGCTAATCGTTTTACATTCAAGTTTTCTGGGAATAGAATAAGGGAAGGTTTCTCTTTTACATAGGTAGTTTCCTCATATATTGATGAAGAGTTACTTGGAATGAACCGATATAAGAATTAATATAGGAGTGGTTTTGTGAGTCAGTGGTTTGAAAATATTGATTGGACGTCATTTTTAGAAGGTGCCATTGTTATATTTGGTGAAGCACTAGTTGCTATCCTAGCGTTTATTATCGCTAAATCTATTGGAAATAGAATAATTAAGACTGGCTTTACTAAGATGCAAGAGCAGAGAGATATGTCGTTAGGTCGAGTTAAAACATTAGAAAAGTTAGCGTTAAATGCTTTTTCATATGTACTTATTTTTGTTTTTATTACGATCATAATTAGTATATTCGGTCTTGATGCGACTGGGTTAATTGCAGGTGCTGGTATTATTGGTCTAGCAATTGGTTTTGGTGCTCAAGGCTTGGTTAGTGATGTCGTAACTGGGTTTTTCCTTTTATTAGAAAGGCAAGTTGATGTTGGAGATTACGTAACAGCTTCAGGACTTGATGGGATCGTGGAGGAAGTTGGATTGCGCACAACCTTAATTAGAGGTTTTGACGGGACTCTGCACTATATTCCAAACCGAAATATCTCAAGTATTAGCAATCACTCTAGAGGAAATATGCGTGCATTAGTAGATATGAGTATCTCCTACGATGATAATATTGATGAAGCTGTAACAGTGATGCAAGCAGTATGCGATCGGATTGCAACTGAGGATGAAAGAATTGTAGAAGGACCTAACGTAGTTGGTGTCCAAAGTTTAGGAGATTCTGATATTGTTCTTCGTATTGTAGCAAAGACCGTTAATATGGAGCAATGGGCGGTTGAACGTACTTTACGTAAAGAGTTAAAAGAAGCTTTAGATGCAAATGGTATTGAAATTCCTTTCCCGCATCAAGTTTATATTGAAAAGAAGAATGCTTAGGTGAAATTTTTATAAGCGGTCTTAAGTTTTTTACCGTATCTTAGCAGTTGTCTTGTTTAGTAGTCACGGTCTAAAAACAAAAAGATACGAAACCATTTAAATAACAAATCATACGTAGTAGTGGCTGACAACACTTTGTCAGCCACTTTTTATATTTATTTAGCGCTGTTAAAGAGTTTGTAGATTTTAGGTTATTTTCACACGTTGAGTCCAAATCAATGGATTGCAACTTATCATTAAACACTGCTATTTATTTAAATAGATTATTGGATTGCCTACACCATTTCGTCATATGACCCATATGTTATTAATATCTTGTACTGCAAAGAAAGGAAGATTTAAAATGAGTAATAACTTCGATCCAAATAACCAAAAAAAATTAATGGAATTGGTTGTAGGGCAAGTGTTAAAAAAGCATAAGGTTTCCCCTAAAGATATAGACCTTTCGAAAAAAGAAAAAAAGAAGATTAAAGAAATTGTTGGCGATATAGAAAATGAAGTACAACGCTTTCTTGAAAACCAAAATAAACAATTGACGGAACGTGACTTTTCAACTGATAGCAATTCAACAGATCAAACACCAGAAGTAAATCAAGCACCCCAACCAACTACACCTAAACGTCAAACTTTCCATTCAGCAAACGATGTTACATCCGTAAAAACTTTTTTAAATCAATATCGAAAGTAGTAAGCTTAGCAGCTCCACATTTGTTGGAGCTGTTTTTTTACATTTGGACTATTTAATCAAGATATCTGTCCAAACAAGGTTAACTTGTAGTACATAAGTTGAAGTAGAACCACGAAAAGGAGGAATAGTCAATTATGAGTAACCAAGAGGTTTTCTATTCAACTGATAAGAAAAAGTCAGATTGGTCAGCATTAGATCCTAAAAAGAAACATCCATTATGCCCGCCGAAAAAAGCAGCAGATGATGATGTTACTCAAGGCGCTGAACAGACCAATAAAATGTTACAGTTATCTGAAGAGTATATTTTCATTAAAGATTCTTGTGATGTTTCTGTAAATACAACAGATACGAAAGCTGCACTATCCCTACAAGCTTCACTCCAGGCAGCCATTGCGATTGTAATTAGTATTTCAATTGCAGATAGCTCAAAAGCGGAAATGATCACGCAAGAATTACTTCAATCTTCTAAAATCAAGCAAGTAACGTACCAAAAAACGATTGTTGAAAACTCACGTAACGTAAAAGTTACAACAACTGACACTCAAATTGCAGCAAACATTCAAGTGTTACTTCAATTATTACTTGCTTTACTAGTTCAAATCGACGTTCTTTAACAATAAAAGCGCAAGCGCCCATTCAGCGACGTACGGACTGGAGCCCGCCTTATCAGATAAAGGATACACGGTGAGAGCTAGTGACCGATGTTGACATATCGTAAGGTCGTAAGGGACAGTCAGCTAGTTGCTGAGCGCGGGAGCTAGACATCTGCGAATTGTATACTTTCCCTGTCAAAAAAGACTCTCCTCTGGTACCAGGCACCTTTAGCAATTTAAAGAGATGCCGTGGTAAAGGGAGAGTCTTCTGCTTACGCAAGATGCTGTGGTATATGATGATGATCCGGGAGCATCGTGTTATGCATATACGGTGGTGCTGGTTTAAGTTTTGGCTTTCTACCAAAAGGAAAGGGTTGAGCAATATATTGAAATTGACCTAAGCTATCCATACTTGGTCCACTTGCCCATCGTCCTCTTCTACTTTCTTCTCCACGAGATAAGTTAAAATAAGCATATGAAACCTCTTGTTTCTCCAAGTGGCGAGGAAATGTACTAGGAACAACAATGTTTTCTTGTGCTTCTAACTCCGCAATAGCCGCTATCCACATATTTTGATGCATTGTATCGCGAGCAATTAACCAGGATAGCATATCCTTAACTCCACGGTCATTCGTCATTTCATAAAGCCTAACTGCTTGAAGTCTGCCCTGAGACTCATACGTTAGGTTCATACGAAAATCAGCTAATAAGTTCCCGCTCGCATTAATATAGCTTGCTGTCCAAGGGTTGCCCACACTGTCAGCAGGCATTGCACCCAAACCAGAAACAATCGCATGCTGAGGGTTCATGCCACCTAAGATTGCGCCAATGACAGGATCCTTTGCGGCGTCCTCTAAATCCCCCACTGGTGCTCCATCAAGCAATCTCGCAATCATCGTTGCTAACATTTCAATATGTGCCAACTCTTCTGTTCCTGTGTCCATAAGTAGATCTCGATACTTTTCGTCTCCTCTAAATGACCATCCTTGAAATAAATATTGTAACGCAACTGATATTTCACCAAATTGTCCGCCTAAAACTTCTTGCAGTTTTTTTGCATAGACTGGATCCGGACATTCTGGTTTTGCAGGATGTTGTAACTCCTTTACGTGATAGAACAAGTTAATCACCTCCATTACTATTACATTCGTTGATCAGAATGTCCTATTCCATAAAAAAAAGCGAGGAACACTGTAAAAGTGTACCTCACCTTTTTATCATTATTGATTTAACTTTTGCTCCACTTGTTGACAAACTTCTTCTGCCGTCATTCCTTGTGCTGAAATAACAGAACCGGCTGTAACTACATTTTGAATCCCCATCATATCTTGGTCTTGTCCAGTAATTACGCAGCAATCACATCCATTTGCATCTTGCTCTTGCTTTAATTGAACGACATCATAGCCTTTTGATTGAAGTTCTTGCTGTACAGCAGTTAACGATTGTTCCACACCAATTCTTGGCATGACAAACACCTCCAAAAAACATTTCAATTATTTGTTTCAATGTTAGGATGTACAGAAAAAGGATTCTTATTCTAATTTTTGTTTTTTTATCCTGTTCAACTGGCAGCTAAGTCCCCCACTGAGAAATTTCACTTTATCTAAAGTATCCAAAGTCTCTTATCTTTGCTTCTACGTTACAACTAACATGTATGGTTGGGAATACTTCTCTCCAATCCATTTGTTTCCAGTCACTATAACTCATACTATTCCTAACATATCTCCCTATTCCAATACTATCTGCATTTATTTGTTGCATAGTCTTTATAATATCTTCGGCTTCGGCTTTTATATAATTCTCAATCTCTCGTTCTAACCGATGTTGCCCTTCTTCGCTTGCAACATCTAACTTGCCGTTATACTCCAGTAATTGACCACGTACCGATATGTTAAGTACAATCTCAATATCGTTCGGCCCATGATGTATCACGTTAATCTTTTTTCGATTTACGACCGAAGAATATAATACTTGTACAGGTCGTTCGACACCTTCCTCTTTAAACGACATTTGCAAGGCACCGCCAGTGAATTTTCCACTTAAGAAAAAGAAAACGCGCGCTTGTTTAGGCGCAATTTTTCCTACATAACGATCGTCTTGAAAAAGAGCTATTCCATCAACGATAATATCATCTATGCCTTCTTTTAGAATAGGAGCAACAGGATCAATTCCTTTATCCATCCAGTCCCTCGTAAATTGATAAATCCTAACTTCAGGTATCATATTTAAATTTGCTTCTTTTTCGAGAAGTTGATCCACATACCTGCTTGTCCTCGGATGTTGCTTATATTCTTTGATTAATAAATCATGAGCTTTGCCGTTTACAACGGCAACTTTTACTCTTGGGCCAAAAATGGGATCTCTATTCATCGTTTCAATATTCTCACCAATTCCATGTTCAGCTAATTCAAGCCCAAAGAATATTGTCCTTAATTGTCCACTCACAATCTGACGGTTCGTTTTACGAGAAATAGCGAGCATCGCCTCTTTATCACTATTCGCTAATGTTGTTAAAACTTCTCGCTTCGCAGCCATTTCTGGATCTACTTGAGGAATCGACACTGTTACAAGTAATCGATTGTCAGCTTCATGTTGTTTTGGATCAGAGATATCCAGTGACATCCCCTGAATGAAACCTACTTCTTCGATAATTCTCTGATCGGTACAACCAACTAATAGAAACACTAAGATAAATAAATAGACTATCTTCATAGTTGCACCTTCCTTCTTGCAATTGGTATGAGCAATAGGACAAGAAGCGGTAAACCAAACGCAACACCGATTTCAATCACTGCTATATATGTTAACCACGTCTCCAACTCTGTATAGGTAGTGAAAACATAAGTAATTACATATGCAAAAGCAACTATCATGATAATACTTTTCTTCTCTTCGACGTTCATGACCATATAACCAAACGCCTCTTTTGCTCCCCATAAGAAGAACACGCCCGTTACAATGATCTTAATAATAAAAACAGGAACAATTAAATTGTCGACTCTTTCAAGAAATGGTGCCTCAATATAGGCAAATAGCTCCAGAGTAGGAAATTGAATATTGACCAACTGTTGAAAGCTGTAAAACCCAAAGCAAATTAATGAAGTGTATCCGTATACGAAGGTTGTAAGTAAGTTCCCAAGAATCATCGAACGGACTAATTTTGTACTCTTTTTTACATAGGGTGTTAATAAAAACATAATTTCAAAACCAAGAAAAGAAGTATAAACTGATGCAATTTGAAACAAGGACAGATCCCCGTCTTTAAACAAAAAAGAAGTTAATCGTACGAAATCAAATTCCCCTAAAAAAATCAACCCTAATAACAAAGTCCAAATCGAAAAATAAAAAAAGATGGTCGTTGCTTTTACCATGTTCGTTATTCCCAAGTTTAAATAAACAAAAACAATAATAAACATACTCGTTATAAACCAAAAAACATGAGTTGTTGGAAAAAAGATAATCTGAATGATAATCGCAAACTGCTTTAACACAAGAGCAGCGATTGCACACCACAAGACAATGATGATGATGAACAGCAGATAGTAAATCCACTTTGGCAATGCAATTGAAATCACTTCAAACAAAGAACGTTCGCCAATTTTCTTATATACAAATGAAAAAAACCAAATATTCAATATAACAATGGCTGAAAGAGGAAAAATCGCAATCCAGCCATTGGTTCCAAACACCTCACCTAGAATACGAGGAAGAGCGAATATGACGACGCCAGACTGAATCATATACGTTAATACAATTAAGTGAAATTGATACCGTCGTCCTTCCATACGCTTTCCACACTACTTTCTCATTTTCGTTTTAATTTTGTTCGCCGGTACAGCTTCTGACGTCCTTTCTTTATCCGCCCAGAACGGCGCTCTTAGTATTGCCGTTTTTAAGTCGGCAACTTCCAATGGTGCTACGGGTGTTAGGTAAGACATTTGCAAGCTTGTTACTTTTACTAAATGGAGGAGGATGAAAATAATACCAATTAATAGTCCAAAATTACCCAACGCTCCCGCTAGTATAATGAGTCCAAAACGAGCAATTCGAATCGAAGCACTTAACATATAGCTAGGTAGAACAAACGAAGCAATGGCGGAAATAGCAACCGCAATAATTAATGTATTGCTGACTAAACCCGCTTGTACGGCAGCTTGTCCTATAACGATTCCACCAACAATACCGATTGTTTGCCCAATTTTAGTCGGTAACCGTGCTCCTGCTTCACGTAAAAGCTCAATCGTAACTTCCATAATCAATGCCTCTAGAAGCGGCGGAAACGGTACCCGATGACGCGACTCCGCTAATGATAATAACAATGTTTCCGGAATCATTTCATAGTGGTACGTTGTAACGGCAACATAAAAAGCCGTAAACGTAATTGTGATAACGATAGACAAATATCGTAATAATTTAGTCGCTGTCCCTATGGGCCAACGTTGATTTTTATCATCTGGTGAATCAAAGAATTCAAAAAAGTTGGTCGGTGCAATAAATGCTGTTGGACTATTATCAACCAGACCGACTACTTTCCCATTGACAAGTTGATTGACAACAACATCAGGACGTTCTGTCGTAATATATTGCGGAAAGATTGAATTTGGGTGCTCGTCTATTAATTGAACAAACATATCCGTATCATATACCGCATCAATTTCTACTGATGCTATTCGTTCTTTTAATGTTTTCACGAATACTTCGTTTGCAATGTCTTCGATATACAATAGTAAAATATCCGTTTTTGTCACTTCTCCAGCACGTAGTTTTATTACTTTTAACCTCGAGCTCTTAATTCTTTTACGAATGAGAGATAAATTGGCCTCCAACCCTTCAATAAAAGCATCGTGAGAACCTGTAATAGTACTTTCTATCTCCGTTTGTTCAATTGCCCGATTTTTCGGTTCATAAGCATCTAATAAAAACACTTGCTGATTATAAAAAATGACTATATTACCATCTAAAATTCCTTCAACCACTCTTTCAACGTTCTTCCCCACTTCAAATTGTTGACTTGTAAATAGCTCAGACGGTTCTAAATTATGATTTAGAGGATTTAAAATTTCTCTTTCAAATATGTCCTTACTAATTAGTGATTTGAAATATAAAAAGTTAATCTGTAATGAGGCCATTGAATAGTGGTTAATATCTGAGCAATTTTTAAATTCCTTTTGAATTTCCTGCAACTTAATTGGGTTATTCGTTAAGTCCCTAGGCTCTTCTATCTTTTGCTCATGTTGTTCTTGTAAAATTTTATTTTTCAATCCTAGAAGTTTTTTCAATCAACAAACACCTCTTTACAGTAGGTGTTCATATTTTTTTCATTTATTAGAAGTTTATTCTTAATTTATAATCAAATTGCTCGGTTATTTTCAAACCTTCACGCTATAGCGTGAAGCTTTTTCATAAATCAACCAATAAAAAAGACCCTCACATTAAGTAAAATGTACCCTATAGAGTAGACACTTTAAAAAAGTCTCTCTGTAGGGTATTTTTATATTTAAAGATAAAACAGGATTGGGGAAGCGCAAAATGAGTAAAAAGATATTTACAGAAAAAGAGAGATCTTTGTTGTCAAAGAATCCGTATGTAAAATCTATTAGTTCCAAAGGGATAACATACACA